>JAUXCK010000363.1 GCA_030618925.1 Desulfobacteraceae bacterium | reverse complement strand
GACAGTGGAGATTAAACACATTGACCTTCCCCAGGAGATGCAGCGGTCAATGGCCAAACAGGCTGAAGCAGAGCGGGAACGGCGGGCAAAAGTCATCAATGCGCAAGGAGAGTTTCAGGCAGCCACAAAACTGGCTGAAGCAGCGGAAATCATACGCGACCATCCGATTGCGCTGCAGTTGAGATACCTTCAGACCATGCGCGAAATGTCTGCAGAGCAGAATACAACAACCATCTTTCCTTTTCCAATGGATCTGGTGACACCCTTTTTGAAACTTGCAGAGAAAATAAAGACTTAACCGCCATTCACGTCACTTCTCAATAAATTCAGGCGGCATTCATAAAATTCACCTATAGCGAACCATACCCCTTCAATCACAAGGGGTGTGGTTTGCTTTTTGTTAAGGTATAGGACCGGATAATTTTTCTAAGTTCAGTGTTTTCATATTCGAGGCATTTTTCAAGCCCCTCCAGGCAGCAGTTCAGCATCCCTTTAATCCCCGACAATGTGTGACTTGATTTTTCTGCAAACTTACGGGCGATTCTCATGGACGCCTCCTGGATTTGTTCGGCAGGAACGATTTTATCCACAAAGCCGTACACGAAAGCCTCTGCTACCGGGATATCATCTTCTCTAAGAAGAATCTCCGATGCCTTGTGGATACCCGCTATGCGGGTGAGGAAAAAAGCGCCGCCCCCTTTTGGAATCAGCCCGAACTCATGATGCGTATTTTGATAAACCGCATTATCCCCGGCAACCCGGTAATCACAGGCAAGACTGATATTCATGAACAGTGATATAATTTTCCCGCTGTCGGCATGGACGACCATTTTCTCAATATATGCGAGTCTTTTAACAAGTTGATCTATCGCGTTATATAACCTTGCGAGGTTATCCAGGTTGGAGCCGGCCTGAAACATCTTCTTATAAAATTGGATGTATTCATCCCGGCCCATTTTATCCGGCGCACCGATGACCAGGATCACTTTGACAGCAGCATCACCCGAAATATGGCGGAGATATTCAAATAAATCCTCTTTTGCACGTATATCATCGATCCTGAGCAAAAGGTTTTTCTTAATATCAAGAACAGCGATGTTGCCTTCCTTTCTCGCAGAAAACCAATTGTTGTCTACATCAGGACTCTTTTGTTTTTCCATCATTCCCTCCAAAAACCTGTTTTTTGGGTGCCACCCCTTATGCTCATCTTATTGTTTCTTTTCCATCATAACCTTAAGGGGATACGCTTAGGGCTGTCAAAAATGGTCAACCCTTCAGGGAGAAATATGTTAAAATGGTTTCAATACGAATGGTAACAAGTTCATTATAAAAATGCAAATCCCATATAATAAAATATTGTGAGGTCGGCGACCAGATGGGCCAAAAACGGGGATAACATCCCGCCTGTCCTGATTCTTAGATAGCTTAGCATCACCCCATATGCGAACACCATCAAATATCCGCTAATTCCATTCGGGAATCCAACCGCAAAATGAAGCGCTGCAAATGCTGCAGACTGCAGGAGCACGGCTAAAACAGAAAAGCACACCCAGGATCTTGAATATAAAACACCATACCGTTTTATGCGCCAGGAGATCAAGATCTGAAAATAAAGGTTGATTTCTCACCCCAAAAAAGGGATACAGATGGGGATTCGCCGAGGGTATACGATGAAGTATATTATCAAGAATTTTCCCGAACACGGACTTGACCTGGCTTCTCCTACAAGCGCGAATAATGCGGAGAGATGACCGAGCTGGCTGAAGGTGCACGACTGGAAATCGTGTGTGCTTTAACGGGCACCGAGGGTTCGAATCCCTCTCTCTCCGCCAGTGTTTTATCGGCAGCAGACCCGTCCTGTGTGTTTATATCTTGTCACCTTTGTTCCCGGTGGATCATTACTGGTTTTATCACAAAAGGGCAGGAAACTCACCCGGAACGCTCTTCGGGAACATGCCGGTTTTCCCCTTAAAGGGTATTATTTATGTCTTATCTCGTTCTCGCACGAAAATACAGGCCCCAGACCTTTGAACAGGTTGTGGGTCAGACACACATTACCCAGACACTTAAAAATGCCATCTCATCAAACCGGGTTGCCCATGCCATTCTTTTTTGCGGGCCTCGCGGAACCGGAAAAACAACTATCGCGCGGTTACTTGCCAAGGCCATGAACTGTAAGGAGGGCCAAACCCCGCTCCCGTGCAATACGTGCAGATCCTGCAAGGAAATTACGGCCGGAAGTGCAGCAGACGTTTTTGAAATTGACGGTGCATCCAACAACAGTGTTGATCAGATTAGAGAGCTGCGTGAAAACATCAAATATATGCCCCAGCACAATAGGTATAAAATCTATATTATTGACGAAGTCCACATGCTCAGCCTTGCTGCATTTAACGCCCTTTTGAAAACACTTGAAGAACCGCCGGCCCATATTCTGTTTTTTTTCGCAACCACCGAACCCCATAAAATTCCCATAACGATTTTATCCCGCTGCCAACGGCATGATTTAAAACGCATAGAGCTGTCCTCTATTTCAAATCATATGAAGTCAATATGTGAAAAAGAACAGATCACGATCACTGATGAAACCCTTGGGCTGATTGCTCGCGAAGCCAGTGGGTGCATGCGGGATGCCTTAAGCCTGCTTGACCAGATCATCAGCAGCACAAGTGGGCCGATAGAACTCAACCATGTTTTGAGCCTTCTTGATGTGGTTGACCGAAAGGTTCTTTTTGAAATATCCAACGCCATTCTCCAAAACAATATCCCTGACTTCCTTGACATCCTGCATCAAATTTATTGCCACGGCCATGATTTGAGAAAATTTTATTCTGAATTTCTTGAACATTTCAGAAATCTGCTGATTCTAAAAATGGGAAAGGGGATGAGCGGGATAGTGAATGTCCCGACTCATGAACTAAAAGAAATGCAGGAAATGGTCAAAACCGTTTCAGAGACCTTTTTGAGCCAGCTGCTCGAACAGCTTTTCAAGGAAGAGGCTGCGATAAAATATTCTTCCCAGCCCTGGCTGGCCTTTGAGCTGGCTGGAATCAAAATGCTTCAGATCAAACCGTCGCTTCCCATCGATACCCTTATTCAAAAACTTGACACTCTCAGAAATGAATTTTCCGAACCGGAAAAGACAACCGAAAATGGACCCGGCCATTCAAATTTCCATGAGGATAAGGCATCAGATTCTTTTAAACATAATAGTGATGCAAATGATGAAATTGAAAACGGGCAGGATAAAGAAGCGTCCGAGCGGCCCTTTGAAGTTTCGGCTGAATTTACATTAGACAATCAAGACGACCTCTGGCAAAGCCTGCAAAATGAGATCTGCAAGACAAACCCCTCACTGGCCGCGCCCCAAGTCGG
>JAUXCK010000377.1 GCA_030618925.1 Desulfobacteraceae bacterium | reverse complement strand
GTTTAAATCAGGGCTTTGATAGCTGATTTCAAAGAAATATTCCCGGGACATCATTTCCGCCCGGGCATGATCGGGTGGGGTGCCCAGATCGTCTATCAGGTAATTTGCATATTGAACCACTCTCAAATAAATTTGATTCCTGTTGTTGCTTCTTGCCATGTGAAAAAAATAGCCGATGACCACTAGATTAATGCAAATTCCGGTGATAAAAATAATCAGGAGTAGCTTTGTGAAAACAGAACGATATATTTTTCTCAGGTGGTTAATCACTATTATGATCCTCTTCGCCGATAAATACATATCCGGATCCCCAAACGGTTTTAATAAATGAGGGGTCCCTGGGATCATCTTTCAGTTTTTGACGTAACCGGCTCATGGTAATGTCGACTGACCGGTTGAAGGCATCACAATCAATTCCCCGGAGTTCCTGCAGGATCTGGTCACGATTCAGAACCCTCCCGGGAATTCGCGTCAGAAGCAATAGGGCGGAAAACTCGTTGGTGGTGAGTCCAACAGCTTTCTCATCCAACATCACCGTCTGTTTTACAGAATCAATGACAAGACGGCCGAATATCTTTATGTCATTGTGTTCCGTGCTCCGGGTCCTGCGGAGAACGGATTGTATCCTTGCCACCAGTTCCCTGGGCTCAAAGGGTTTGGGCAGATAATCATCAGCCCCCAATTCCAGGCCGATGACCCTGTCTGTCAGTTCTCCCCTGGCGGTGAGCATGATAATGGGCACTGAATGTGTTTGTCGAATTGCTTTGCAGACTTCAAACCCGTTCATTTCCGGCAGCATGACATCCAGGATGATCAGGTCCGGCAGGGAGCTTTTAATTTTTTTCAACCCGGCAACAGGATGCGTGGTTGTTATCACGTGATATCCAAAATCAGATAGAAAGCCATTCAAAAGCTGATTTAATTTTTCGTCATCGTCAATAATAAGGATAACCGGTTTCATGTGAATAGCGCCATTCATAAAGACTTCCGCTTTTCAGCGGAAGTCTTTGTAAGATTAGTCCTGCATATACGAGTGCCACTTTTTCAATTTTTCCAATTTGTCAATCAACTTTGTTCGTTGTTCGGGTGTCAGCGTGCTGTGAAAGTCCACCAGACTGGATATGATAAACATTGCCATGTTATCGATTTTTGGCTTGGTCTCATTGTACATTTCCATCAGGCGGTCCTTGTTTATGGCATCCTTTTTGATCTCCGTCATCACTTCTTCCATTTGAAGACGCCTTGCAGAACGCATTGTATCGCGCCTTTCAAGCATTTCTTCCTTAAACTCCTCCAGCATCTCTTTCTGGGCAGGGGTTAATTCAAGCTCATCGGCAAGATAGTTAATTAATTTATCCGCTTTATGGGCCTGGGGATCCTGCCGACATCCTGAAAAGAGAACCAAAACCGCCAGAAAAATTGCCACGATTGCCACAACCTCTTGTTTTTTTTTCATCCTTCCTCCTTTCATGCAAAACTGCGTTTAATGTGATTGTCACTTTCTCGACCCTGACCGGACTTTAACGCAGTCTTAAACAGAATGCTTTTCTCAGGTGTAACACTTTGTAACAAATTGTAACCCGTCTGATCCCCCTGACTGCTTTTGATACTTTTTTCTCGGGTACGCAAGGTAAGGAATGATGGCATCATTCTTGTTCCCGCCTGTACCGTCATAGGTAATTGAAACCATGGGGACACCGGTATTTTTTTCGATTTCCCATGCCATGGCTTCAGTCACCAGGGAGGGGCAGCAGAATGAAGGACTGGTCTGGACGAATAAGGCGAGATCGGGGGTGTGTTTAGCGAGATAGAAAATTTTTAAAATGTTATCAAGAGACTCACCGGCGTTCTCGGTTTTAATATTGTAGGCCCTCAGAATTTTATCAGAGGGGTCATCATATTCATATGGCGGTTCCTGAAGAATCTTATTAAAATACCTGTAGTAATATTTTTCACGTACCTGAATCACCTTCTGCAGGGCTTTATGGGATAAAAGCGTGAAATACAGTCCTTCTCTAAACCATTTTTTAAAATATTGCGGTGCGATCATTTTGGCAAAGTTCGTAAAGGGTGTTGTGATGACTTCCCCCCCGTTTTGTTCGATATACCGAATGAGGGATTGATTCATCACATGGTTATCCCGCAGATAAAAATCCCCGAAAAGAGCGACTTTTGGTCTTTCCTCTTTGCAGACTTCCACCTGCTCAAAATAAGAGACCGCCCGGCTGACCGCTTTTTCTTTGGGAAGGCAACCGAGAAAGGCATCGGACAATAACTTCACCCCCTTTTCAATCGCTTTGTCCGTCGCACCTTTTTCTTTTTCATAGGGCCGGAGTTTGCATCCCATTTTTGTCATCAGCCCTCCGAACATATGCGCAAAATAGGTATTTACCGCAGCCCGTGCAGATATATCAGAAAAAGATAAACTGCCCGTGTACACACCTGCTTTTTCAATCCCATTTCCGTATGAATATAAGAGCGTTTTAATCTGATGAGGGAAAAATTTCAGGCTGCAGGAATTTGCCTGGACCATCCATAACACCGTATTTTCCGGATTCAGGTTGCGTGATGTTATGCAATCGACAAAGCCCTGAGTGATGGCATTCAATGGCAGGCACTGCCCTGAATTATGCCTGAGACTTTCCTTGATCGAGGCATTGGAATTCTTCATCAGAATAGCATTTACGCCCTCACGCTTCAAAACTGACGTTAGCAGGTGACCGGTATTCTGATCCCAGTTGGGCAGGACAATCGTTTTGCCGGTAATATTTTTGACAACCAC
>JAUXCK010000206.1 GCA_030618925.1 Desulfobacteraceae bacterium | reverse complement strand
CCCCTGTTCTGGTAAAGGATATATGCAGGAAACAAAAGAAAGAATATTGCAGGTCGCTGAAAGACTGTTTCTTGAAAAAGGAATAGAAGGCGCATCCTTGAGAACCATCACAACAGAGGCAAAAACAAATATTTCCGCTATTAAATATCATTTTGGCGGAAAAGAAAACCTCGTTCAGGAAGTCTTTAAAAAATATTTGCACCCTTTGGATCATATTCGGGAAGAAATACTCGAGGAAGCTTATGAAAAAGCAGGTAAAGATGCTTTGGCCGTGAAAGATCTTGTTCGCGCATTTCTTATCCCCTGGTTCGAGTTTAATACAAAACAACATCAAATTATGAGTATCATCTTAAGAATTTACGGTCTGCAAACAGGTGTCGCAAATTCAAATTTTCGTAAAATGCTCGCTGAAACCGCAAAATCCGCCTATTCGGTTTTTAGTGAAGGTGTCTTTAAGGCGCTTCCTGAAATGGATCAAATTGTCTTAAAAAAAAGAATGACCATGGCGGTGACGACTGCAGCCTCTTTTATCATTAACGGCTGGCTGGTGAAAAATTTTGAGACCCTGTCTGATATCAAAATTGAACCGGAATATTTAATTGACCATATCACCGCAGTGATTGAAAAAGGAATTATTGACTAAGTGCTTATGGCCCAAGGAGAAAAATTATGAGCAACGTTCAAAAACTGACCAGCGGAACAACAGGCGGTCCGGTTTTCGTTTATGTACAGGATGGCCGGATCATACGCATTACACCCATGGAGTTTGATGAGAATGATGCTGCCTCCTGGAAGATTGAAGCAAGAGGCAAAACCTTCTCACCCCCCAGAAAAACAACCATTGCCCCCTATTCTCTGGCCTGGCGCTCCATGATTTATTCTCCGAAAAGGCTTCTTCACCCGTTGAAACGGGTTGATTTCGATCCAAACGGGAAAAGAAACTGCACAAAACGCGGGGAGTCCGGCTATGAAAAAATTTCCTGGGATGAAGCAACGGATATTGCCACAAATGAAATAAAAAGAATCAAAACAGAGTACGGTCCGGCCGCAATTTTATCCACCCCCTCTTCTCACCATCTTTGGGGAAATGTCGGTTATCGGCTGAGTACTTATTTGCGGTTTATGAACCTTATGGGCTACACATACGCCGATCATAATACGGACAGCTGGGAAGGGTGGTTCTGGGGAGGGATGCATCACTGGGGAAACAGTCACAGGCTGGGTATCACAGAGCAGTACGACCTCCTTGAAGATGCACTTAAGCATACGGAAATGATGGTTTTCTGGTCTTCAGACCCTGAAGCCACAAACGGCGTATATGGTGCTTTTGAAAGTACCATTCGAAGATTCTGGTTAAAGGAATTAGGGGTCAAAATGATTTTTATCGACCCTTTTTATAATCATACCGCCGGCCTTGTGTCTGACAAATGGTTCGCCCCGAGACCGGATACGGGAAATGCAATGGCACTTGCTATTGCATATACCTGGATAACGGAAGACACCTATGACAAGGAATATATAAAAACACGTACCACTGGTTTTGAAAAATTTAAAGATTATGTCCTTGGCAAAGAAGACAACATTCCCAAAACATCCGAGTGGGCGGAAAAAGAATGCACAATACCGGCACGTGACATAAGAGCACTTGCGAGAGAATGGGGTTCAAAGAAAACAATGCTGGCCGCAGGCGGTATGGGCGGCATGGGGAGTGCCTGCAGAGCCGCAACCGGCAACGAATGGGCGAGACTGATGATATGCCTTTCGGCCATGCAGGGTTTTGGGAAACCCGGAATCAACATCTGGTCGACAACACAAGGCGCGCCGTCAAACACGGATTTCCTTTTCCCGGGGTACACCGAAGGCGGCATTGCAGGGGATGTTGACAACTCGGCCGCGGGATACCGTTTTGTCTACAAGATGCATGATTTTCCCACAAGATCATGGATAAACAGTCCCATGGGACAGCATATTCCAAGACTGAGGATTCCGGAATGTATCCTTGATGGAGAATATAAATGGCGGGGCAAAGGATTTGCAGGCTCTTCCGTGGAAGCCCAGTTTCATGAGTATAAATATCCGGCTGAGGGGTACCCTGAAATTCAGATGTACTACCGGTATGGCGGATCATTCATTGGCACCATGGGAGAGACCAACAGATATGTGAACGCATATCGAACGGACAGGCTCCCTTTTGTTGTCAACCAGGCCATCTGGAATGAAGGCGAAACCCGGTTTGCCGACATCATATTACCGGCATGTACAAATTTTGAAAGATGGGATATCAGTGAATTTGCGAACTGCTCCGGTTATATTGCTGATTCTTATACCCAGGTCAATCATCGGGTGATCAGCCTTCAGAAAAAATGTATCGAACCCCTGGGTGAATCAAAGTCCGATTATGAAATTTTCTCAATGCTTTCTGAAAAACTGGGGTTTAAGCAAGCGTTTACCGAAGGGGGAAAAACAGAGCTTGACTGGGTAAAACAGCTGTTTCATGCCACCGACCTGCCCAAGCACATTTCGTGGGAGGATTTTTGTGAAAAAGGATATTATGTGGTTCCCATGCCGGAAGAAAAAAAATCGACTCCCGGCATGAGATGGTTTGCAGAAGACAAGATAAGAGATACCCCGGACTGGGGTCCCCATCCTGAAACCCAGGCAGAATTCGGGAAAGGGCTTCAAACCATTTCAGGTAAAATTGAATTTGAGTGCTCCAGCCTGTTAAGATTTGATCCGGATGATGAAGAAAGACCGCCGATTCCAAAGTATATCCATTCCTGGGAAGGCCACCACACCAAAGAATTATACGATAAATTCCCGCTTCAGCTGATCAGCCCGCATCCAAGATTCAGTTTTCATACTGTGGGGGACGCCAAGGGGAGCTGGATAAACGAGATCGAGGATCATCGGATTCTAAAGGATGATGGTTATTATTACTGGATTATAAGAATAAATACAAAAGATGCAGATAGAAGGGGCCTGAAAGACGAAGAACTTGTTGAAGTATTTAATGACAGAGGGCGTGTCCTCTGTGCTGCAAAAATTACGGAAAGGGTACCGCCGGGAACGGTTCATTCATATGAATCCAGTGCAGAATATGACCCTCTTGGAAAACCCGGAGAGTCCATTGACCGCGCAGGATGCATTAATCTTTTGACCCCCAGCCGGTATATTACAAAAAATTCATGCGGATCGGCACCCAATTCGTGTCTTGTTGAGATAAAAAAATATACAGATGGGGGGGCTTAAAATGCAAAAATGGAATTTTATTCTGGATGTGAAATTATGCCAGGGATGTAACAATTGCTTTCTGGCGTGCAGGGATGAATTTTATAAAAACGATTTTCCACCTTACTCTCGCGCGCAGCCAAGACATGGCCAGAAATGGATATCTGTAAAGCAACAGGAAAGAGGACAATATCCAAGAGTAGATGTGGCCTATTTAACAACTGCCTGCATGCATTGTGATGATGCACCCTGCATAACAAAGTCAGATGGTGCGGTTTATAAAAGAGAGGATGGTATTGTTATCATTGATCCGGAAAAATCAAAGGGCAAAAAAGACATCGTAAACACATGCCCCTACAATGCGATTTTCTGGAATGAAGAGTCTCAGGTCCCTCAGAAATGCACATTTTGTATTCATCTTCTTGAAGAAGGCTGGAAAATGCCGAGATGTGTGCAAGCCTGCCCAACAGACGCATTAAAGGTGGTGAAGCTGAAAGACGATGACATGGCGGCACTTGTAAAGTCAGAAAATCTGGAGCGCTATAGACCTGAAACAGGATCCAAACCCAGATTCTATTATAAAAATCTGTACCGTTTTACCACCTGTTTCATAGCAGGAGGCGTCGCTTTCCAGGATACGGATGAATGTGCGGAAGGTGCAATAATCAATCTAAAAGATGCATCCGGCAAGGTATTGGATACCGTAAAAACGAATAATTATGGAGATTTTAAATTTGATGGGATAGAGAAAAACAGTGGCTTATACACCATTGATATCGAATGTCCTGAATACAGCAAACTGACTGTCACCGAAGAAGTGTCTGAATGCAGAAATATAGGCGTTGTTTTTCTTGAACGCCGGTAAACCATCCGCCGAAAAGCCCGGGGTGGCGGAATCAACATCAGTTTTTAAATAAAAAAATCAGGAGAAAAAATGGATGCAAATCGCGTAAAGAATGTATCTGTTATTGGTGCCGGTCTGATGGGTCACGGACTTTCACAAATATTTGCCGTAAAGGGTGTCAATGTGACACTGCTCGATGTAAACGCGACGCTTCTTGACCAGGCCATCAAAAATATCAAGTCGAATCTCACCCTTATGGTTAAAAATGGCATTGGCAAAACAGAAGATATTGCGCCAGCCATTGACCGAATTAAAACAACCCTTCATATGGAGGAAGCAACAAAGGACGCGGATTTTATCGTTGAAGCGGCTTCTGAAAACCTTGACATCAAGCAGGAGATATTTAAGCGGCTCGATGAATTAAGCCCTCCTGAAACCATTCTGGCAACAAACACCTCCGTCATCAGTATCACTGAAATCGCAGAATCATCTGTAAACCAGGCAAGAATCGTTGGGACCCACTTCTGGAACCCACCCTATCTTATTCCGCTTGTGGAAGTGATCCGGGGAAAAGGCACATCGGAAAAGGTGCTTGAGGATACCATGGCATTGATGCAAAAGATCGGCAAGCACCCTGTTCGCGTGAATAAAGATGTTCCCGGTTTTGTTGGAAACAGACTTCAACATGCACTGTGGCGTGAGGCCATATCCATTGTGGAAAATGATATTGCTGATGCAAAGACGGTGGATGAAGTGATCAAGCACGGGTTTGGTATCCGGCTTCCTGTTTTGGGCCCACTCGAGAATGCAGACCTTGCCGGCCTTGATCTGACGCTTGCCATTCATGACTATCTGTTAAAACATCTTGATGATTCAAAAGAAGGGGCTTCCCTTCTCCGGGAAAAAGTCAAAAAAGGAGACCTCGGCTTTAAAAGCGGCAAAGGATTTTCAAAATGGTCGCCTGATGAAATTGACAAGAGCCGGAAAAATCTTCTAGAATACCTTTTAAGATGGGTAAAAGACAACAAAGAATAAATCGATAACATATAAGGGGGGAAAATGACAAAATCGATCGTTTCCATTGCAAAGGAAAATGATGTTGACAAAATGGTGTATGAAGTTCTTCAACCTCTGGGCGGTATCAAGGCACTTATCCGGCCAAAATCAACGGTTGTTTTAAAACCAAATGCCGGCCATGTGGCTGGACCGGAAACCAGTGTCAATACCAGTCCGGATCTAATAGAAGCTGTTATTAAAGAAGTTAAAAAAGCAGGCCCAAAAGAAATTATACTGGCCGAGGCATCTGCTATTGGTTGTGATACCATGGAGAGCTTTAAGGCCAGCGGCATTTTAAAAGCGGCTGAAGATGCAGGCATCGACAAGGTGATTGATATAAAAACCGAAAAAGACCTGATTAACATCCCCATCAGGGATGCCAGATCGGATTTAACCCAGATCAAATTGCCCCGTTTTCTACTTGAAGCCACGCATATCCTTAACCTGCCGATTTTTAAATCCCACTGCAGCATGGTGTTTACCTGTGCCCTTAAAAACATTAAAGGGGTTGTTCAGGATAAGGTGCACTACCAGATGCATCAGACCGATCTTGCTGCTGCCATGATGGATCTGTGGTCTGTGATAAGGGCCGACCTCACCATTGCCGATTTGATTCGCCCGGCAGAGGGCTTTGG
>JAUXCK010000036.1 GCA_030618925.1 Desulfobacteraceae bacterium | reverse complement strand
ATAAGAAATAGGAAAGCAGATCGTTTAAAATTGATTGCCATCATAAGATTTTTTGAATTCATGTTGTTTCTCCTTTTAGGTCTTTGATATGGTTAACAGTATTAATAGGCGGAAATACTTTCCATGATATTGGACCATATATCTGGAAAATGTTTCTATGTATTTGTATATTAAAAATTAACCGCGGAAAATATTTCTCTTGAATTTTTCGGCCTTTTTATCTGTGGTCTGACTTTCCGGTTAATTGTATAATATGGTGAAACCCTGCAAAGCAAGATTAAATTAATATTGATTTGGGAGACGGTATAGCCCCAACACGGTCAAAACGCAGAATGAATCTGCCGACCGTATTGACGCAGGAAGAAGTTTCTAAACTTCTCGGCAATATGAGGGGAAAGCACGCGCTGATGGCGAAATTGTTATATGGCTGCAGTCTCAGGCTTATGGAGTGTGTCCGCTGTCTTATCCAAGTCTGCTCTTCGAGGTTGCTAATCTTGCCGCATCTCCTCGAAAACGCGGGGTCTTCTCGGGGTTGAAGCCCTCTCGCAACCCTGCCTGCCGGATGACTTGATGCGCTTCGTCTTGCTGAGTGAAATAAAATTCCGTCAAAGCGGGGAATCTGCTGCAACCTCAACAATCGCCAGGTTTGCCCTGAGGATAGGGTTAAAAATCAAGATTAATAAAGGTCAGGTAATCAGGGTCTGTGATCACAAGGACATTTCCGGTTCCGCCCGCACCTGCCATGTCATCGAGCAGTTCTTCAGCGTCCGGATCCGGGTTACCATTCAAGTAAATGGTATACAGCTTCACATGTTCAGGGCCCGCCAGTTCCGCCACTTTTGCAACAATGTCATCAGGGTTGGTATTGCCCTTGGTCGGTTCACCATCACTTAGAAAAATAACAACATAATAGACCTGACTGTCGTTTTCATCCACCATGTCATCTATGACATCCAGCGCCCCAGGGGCAAACTCCTCGTCACCCGGGTCGGTCAGGTAGGTTGTCCATCCATTGGCATCGCCAAGGGCGCCGGCCGCCTGATCCAGGAGATCCTCTTCTCTTGTAAAATCGGCCAGCATCTCTGCATTACCGTCAAAATCAATAATGCCAAATTTGACCCGCTCATTTGAGTAAAATTGCTCAATTGTTTCCATCACCGCATCCACCCGCATGTCATCAGGGTCATTGTCCGCCATGCTTCCGGAGGTGTCCACAGTGAATAGAATGTTTGCCCTGCCGACGTTCATGGTCACATCAATGACCTGCCGCCCGCACTGAAGCGAAGTGACATCAAAGCGTGTGCTGTATTCGCCCGGATCAAGGCCGGCCCGATCAACCTGAACGAATATGGCGTCACTGCCCCCTTCAGGTATGGTGTGGCCATAAGTGGATGGGGCTGCTCTATTTACTGCCGGATTGCCAATCATGATTTGAGTGACCCAGCCGGCTGTATTGTCATCATCAATGGACACATCGATACCGCCCCGACCGGTATTTACAATGGTGATATCGCTATTTTCGGTTTGAATATACCCGAAATCAATAAAGGTGGGCTCGACTGTCCATTCACCCTCATTTATACAGGTGATGGTGATTTCGGCAATATTGGCTCCCTGAAGATCATCTCTGAACACCTTACATTCTAAAGTGTATGTGCCAACCCTGTCCGGTTTGAACACCTGCTGGTCTGTTGCACTATCGAGCCTTATCCATGGGATTACATCATACTGACTCCCTTCAGGGGCATCCACACAAAACCACCAGTAAATATAGGTGCCCTGAGTATCCGGCGGGTCACAGAGAACGGTAAGGGTCGTTGCATCACCGAGCAGGACCTCAACCTTATCTGCCTGAAGTGTAAGCTCTACACACCCGGTAAGGCCGGCTGCGATAAGGGCAATAGTGAATAATGCTTTGATTTTTAGAAGAACGTTGGATTTTTTTTGAATGCCGTCGTGCATGGTTCAAGGTCTCCTTTGACCGCAGGTGGAACACATCATTCCTAGTAAAAGAATAGCCATTGTCAGGGGCCCATCACTCTGAATGAGAAGAAACCCCTTCAGGTTTCTTTCAGGGCATCCAGATTCATCCACCCGGCAGAGCCGGCCATATTATTTCTTAATAACTTGATTCACCTATATCAACAATAGTTTTAGGTGTCAATGCCATGCCACTATTTGACATTGTTCACAGCGGATGCAACAAAAATACTGATAACATGCTGTAAAAATAACAAAATTATTAAATTCTGATTTTCAACCAGTTGTGAACGGTTTCAAACATCTGGTCTTTACCCGCGTCTTCGGTAATGATATGCCCTCCCCTGTTTATCCAAACCAGGGTTTTGTCTCGAACCGACAGCTTGCGATGGATTTTTTCAGAATGCCGGCAGGGCACTGTTTCGTCTTTTTTCGAGTGCATCATCAGGACCGGGACTTGTATGAATGGCAGCAGCCTTCTCATCTCCTCCAGCAGTTTATCCAGCTGGATAACACTCTTGGTATGGAACCGGTCATAACTGTGGGTGTGGCGTTTCATGGCTTCCAGATCCTCCCACCCGGATTCCTCGGTTTCGTGCCATCCGATAATATGTTGGGCAAAAGGCAGGATCTTTAAAAACACCGCCTTCCAGTCAGGCACTTTATATGGGGATGCCATGGGTATGATCCCTGCCAAATCAGAATTCTCTGCTCCCAAAATATGGGAAATTGCACCCCCCATTGACAAGCCGCAGACAAAACACTTATCGCATTTTGCTTTTAGTTGGTCCAATTTTTCCTGCGCAAAATCAATGATTGTCGTCCACTCGGTAGTGGCGAGCGCTTCCGGGCTTGTCTCATGCCCGGGCAGGATGATGTTATCAACCTCATGGTTTCTTTGTTTAAAAAACGTTTCCAGGGGCGCCATCTCATAATGACTGCCGGTAAATCCGTGCACCAGCAGAAAACCAATTTTTTTTCTACCATTCATAAAATAGACCCTCCCTTATTCAGGCTCCCCGTGGCTCAGGGTATTGCCCGAAGAACACCCTGTTGCAATATTGATAATAGATTTGACACGATTATTTCATAGTTATATATCTCTATCAGAAAATCAAGTTTGATGGCATCGTAAAAAGTCCAATTTCGGTGTTGCGCTTCATCCCTCGTCACTGCGGTGTAGGCTAACTACGCCTCATTCCTCGGGATTTGCGCGCCTTGAACTTGAACTTTTTTCTTTGCCATCAGAATTATTACTTTTTACGAGACGGTCAGGTTTAACGATCTCGTAAAAAATACAATTTTTTGTAAGGGGGATTGACATGGGTAAAAGAACACTCCGGACACAACTATGCGACATGCTTGGGATTGAATATCCAATATTAAGCGCAGGTATGGGACCCAGCCTTGTGGGAGAGAAGACCGGTGCACCGGTGGAACTGGTGGTGGCTGTATCCGAGGCCGGTGGTTTGGGCGTATTAGGGGCATCCGCATACACCGTGGATGAAATGCTGGATGCCATTCGTGAAATTAAAAAACAGACCGACAAACCCTTTGGTGTGGATCTGCTTCTGCCCGGTCAAATCGTCAGCGCGGGAGATGCCTCCGGGGACGGACCGGATGAAATGCCCTTGATTGATTTACTTAAAACTTTTCCTAAGACCCATTATGACTGGGTCATGAAAACAAAGGAAGAAATGGAGTTGCCGGATATCGACCTGATGATCGGGTTAAAGGCGACGACGCTTCGCCCTCATGCAGCCGTAAAAGTCTGCATCGATGAGAAGGTACCGCTTTTCTGTTCCGGACTCGGAAATCCCGGTTTCATGATACCGGACGCCCACGCAGCAGGGATAAAGGTTTTAGGGATTGCCGGGAACACCAAAAATGTCAGACGAATCGCCCAGTCCGGTGCTGATCTGGTGGTGGCCCAGGGCCATGAAGGCGGCGGACATACAGGCCGTGTCGGATCTCTGGCGCTTTGGCCCCAGGCGATTGACGCAGCTTCACCCACACCGGTTCTTGCCGCAGGTGGAATCGGTGATGGGCGCGGTCTGGCAGCAGCCCTGGCCATAGGCTGTACGGGTGTCTGGGTTGGCACACGCTTCCTTGCTTCAAATGAGGGCGGCGCGTTGGATATTCAAAAAGATGCCATTCTAAAAGCAACTGACGAAGATACCAGGAGAACCTATCTTTACACAGGAAAAACCTCCCGGGCCACTTATAACCAGTTTCACGACCTCTGGGAAGCCGCTGACCTGGAACCGCTGCCGTTCCCTATCCAGGTAATGCTGGCATCAGTCATGGTAGAAATGTTTACAAAAGCCGACAAAAAAGAATTTGTCGGTCCGTTTGCCGGCCAGGTCGTCGGGCTCATAAAAGAGATCAAGCCGGCTGCCGAGATCCTTGAAGACATGGTCGAGGAAGCAGCGGACATCCTTTCTCGAAAACTGCCTGAACGTGTGACGGTTGGATAGAAAAAATGGATGGACACCATCTATGTGGCACACCTTAATTCTGATACGCTTCTTTCTTTACTTTTCACTCTTTGCTTTTTCCTTGGCCAGAAGCGCAGCGCCCAGGGCGCCAAAAAGTCGAGGGTCCATGTTAATGTCTGCAAACGTCAGGTTCAGATCCTCCTCAATATACCTGGCCACACCCTCATTTTTAGCCATGCCGCCAACCATGGCCACCTTTTCATCCACGCTTATTCTCCTCATTAAGGAGGCTACTTTTCCAGCAACCGACCGGCTAATCCCTGCCACAATGTCAGCCACATCCCTGCCGTCATTGACGTAGGTGATCACCTCACTTTCTGCAAACACCCCGCACTGGCTGGTGACTGAAACAGGGTTTTTTGATTTAAACGGCAACCGGCTGACCTGATCCAGTGACAGCTCCAGGGCTTTGGCCATAACGTCAATAAATTTCCCTGTTCCGGCAGCGCATTTCTCATTGGCTGCGGAATCAAGAATTCTGCCCTTGTCGTTGATGTTAAATGCCCTGATACTTTGCCCGCCGACATCGACGACAGTTCTCACCTCGGGCATTAAAAAGCGGACTGCCCGGTTAAGGCAGACGATTTCCGGCGCAATACCCGTGGCATAAGAGACCGCCTTTTTCCCAAATCCTGTAGCCACACAGTACTCTACATCTTCCAGAGTAATTTTTGCATCAGAAAGGGCTGAATTCATCACCTCGCTCACCGCCTGTTTCGGGAGGGTTTTGTAGGACAGAATTTTATGGGATAGAATATTGCCGTTTTCAATTAAAACAGCCTTTGCAGTAACAGTACCCAAATCACACCCTGCAGTTATCAATTTTATGGCTCCTTACTGTTTTTTTTTAGCCGATCAGCAGCAAAAAGGGCTGCGCCCAGAGCACCTATAATTTGCGGATCTTCGGTAAATTCGACAAAAGTGGTGCCCAGCATATTCTCGAGACAAGTGACCACACCAATATTCTTGGAAACACCCCCTGTCATGGCAATATCATTTTTCAATCCAACACGGCCGACCAGCATTTTAACACGGCGTGCCATGGCATCACTTATTCCGGCGGCAACATCTGCAGTGCTTTTATCTTCCATGAGATAGTGCATGATTTCTGTTTCAGCAAAAATACTGCACTGATTCGTAATCGTGACCGGCTCGGATGCGTTCAATGAGAGCGACCCCAGCTGGGATATGTGAACCCCCAGAACCTCAGAATAAATTTCAAGGGACCGGCCGGTTCCAGCTGCGCATTTGTCGTTCATGACAAAATCCTCAAGGGCACCGTCCTTGTCTACCCGGATGGCCTTGCAGTCCTGGCCGCCGATGTCGATGACTGTTTTAATACTCGGAATCAGCCAGTGGGCCCCCCGGCCATGACAGGATATTTCACTGATATTATGGTCTGCAAAGGAGATGGTTTCGCGTCCATATCCCGTGCTCACCGTATAATCAATGTCTTCATATGAAAGATCCAGCCCCCTGAGGGTCTTATCCATCACATCTATAGCGGACTGCTCAGCCTTCGGTCTCACCCGGATAATTTCTGACCCAAGGATCGCCCCGTCTTTAAGGATTACCGCCTCGGCACTCAGGGAACCGACATCGCATCCGGCCACAATCATTTTATGGTTTTCCTTTCCTGTTCGGGTTCTACTGCAGGGTTTCAAAAAAATCCGAAATTTGTTCTTTTATCACTGCCATGGAGGTAATGCGTGAATCCCAGCCATCTCCTTCAAGTCTCAGAGTGGGGATCCCCAATTGCTTTTTTATTTCATCAGCCACCAGCCTGTATATTCCCCAGGCCTGTTTGCAGGCCGTATGGCCTGTAAATACAAGGCAGTCGGCCTTGTAGGTATCTGCATAATAGAGCAAATCTTCAAGCCAGTTTGCCGGCATATCCCAGGCACCCTTCAACTGACGGGTCATGGGAAGATTCAGCATCCCCTCTGCCAGACCGCCCAGCATGGTATCCATGGTTGAAGTATCAATGATGGGATTGTGATCGTTGCTCACAAGCATATCCAGAAGATACGTCGCCCCCATCTCCTCTTCCAGCCATAAATGAATATTGCCGCCAAAATATAAGCCCGTATACATCATCATAAAGCGAATCTTTTCTTCAGGCAATACGTGTGCACCCTTTTTCAAACGCTCCTTGCTCACATCAAGGGCTTTTTGAAAAATATCCACAGCATCGGATGTGCCGACCATGGTCAGTTTGGTTGCATTATGAATGGTGTTGTAATAGTTGGGCACTGGATTGGGCACATGCCTTTTCAACTCCTGAATTTCCATAAAAAGTTCGGTTGCCTCGTTGCTCAGCTCACACACCTCTCGAAGGCGATCCTCATCAAGTTTGTTGCCTGATACTTCCTCCAACGCCGTAACAATCTTTTTGTATTCCACTGTATAGTAATCAAGTGCCCGCTGATCATGGTAAAACGGCACATCGAGGTATATGGCGGGGATATTAAACTTTTGAGATATGTACTCAAATATTTTTGAATTCGGGTCACAGCCGCCAAGGGCCCCGTTTACCAGGAAGTCCGGCATATCCAGCACGCCTGCCTCAAGCATGCCGACAACCCCTCTCTGCGCGCTGCACATGGTGTCCGGCAGGCCACGTTCTATGGCCAGATCGAGGTATTCATGGAGTCCTTCCTCTACATTCAACCCCATGGTATTTAATGTTTCCACGCCCAAGGGCATTAAATCCAGGGCATAAAATATTTCAGGAGAACAATTAAACGGGATAAAAACGGTTTTCTTCCCCTGTTCTTTTGCCAGGCAGAGCCTTTCCCAGTAATTGGCAAACGCCCTGTTAAACCCCACGGACATCTTTCTGACGTCCGGATCTTTTGCAGAAGTCAGAAAGGCTATTCTTCTGTCTTCCGACAAAGTATCAAGAAAATCCTTTACGTCAGGACTTTCCATGTCCAGCTCATCCGGCAGATCGCTTCCCATGGTAAAGATCTCGTGAAGCCTCACTATCATATTCCGCTTTTGGTCATCCATTTTTTTATCCTCCTATCTTTTCAAGAAAGGCCTGGACACGTGTTCTGACACGGCCGGCGTCACCAAGCGGGCCATACTCTCTCTCCAGTTCGATTGAGGCAATTCCCTTTTTTTCAAGATCCATTTTTAACATGGCATTGTCCGTGCCGTGCAGGTCACAAAATTTGATATGCTGCAAAATCACCCCCTTGACCTGTGCCCGTTCGATCTGGTTCAAAATAAAATCCCGCCTTGTCGGATATTCTCCTGCCATCCGGGGGCAGGGCACATGCGTGTAATAACGGTCAACAAGCGCTTCAAATGGATCGCCGTTTTCCGCTACCCGGTCCCAGAAATACCGGGCGCCGAAGCAGAGCGCATCGGTAACGACAATCGCCCCCATATCCTCTACGTTTTCGACAAACTCGGAATCATCCATTAAACTGCCTGTCATCAGTAATCGCACTTTCTCCTGGGGTGCCTTGGACTTTTTTTCCGCCTCATTCAGCAGGCTGCCAAGCAGACGGTTATATTCGGTCTTTGGCATCACAAAGCCGGCTGATAAAATTATGCTCGCCTCGGCACCGGTAAATGGCGGCGCATCACTTGCCCTGAGGTCATATAACTTCCTGAGCAGTCTTCTTGTCTCGTTGTAAATTTTGCAGGCTTCGGAGAGCTTCTCAGAGGTGATATTGACATTGAAATGTGCCTCAACAGCATCTTTAAACTTCACCACCTCCTCCTTATACCACTGTCTTCCTTCAGGAGAAAACATGTGCGGGACCGGGAGCATGTACATAAATGGACGTGGAATTTTTGCGTTCCAGTTATCATAGCAGCGGCGGATGTGGTCGCAGCCATTTACCCATACGGACCCCTCGAGAAAGTCGTATTCCCCCCGGAACCCCTGCTCAAGGCAGCAGCGGGCGAAACTGCAGTTCACCCTTGTCAGATAGGCGTCTGCCAGGGAAGTATCCCGCGCGCCTTTTCCGGTTATTCTGTAGGGAAGAATGTCTGCAGCCAAAAGAATCTCTTCCGGCATATACGTGCACACATAGCCCACGACCTTTTTTCCCTGGTTGATCCAGTCGGTCACAACCTCATTCTTCAGGGTTTTGGAAATTGAGGCGAGTTTGGCAAGCGGTTTCATTGTCCCCCCCTTTACGTGTTGTAGGTCCGTCCTATGATGGCCCGGGCAAGTTAAAACGGTTCGCCTTTTTAAGATAGCAATAGGGTTACGTTGTCTTGTAAGGATAATACCGGCGAACAATGTCAAACTGCCCCAGCTGGTGTCCGCCCAGCCAGAGCTGAATTTCTTTTACATCCCGCCAGTATTTTTCCACATGAAAGTCACGGATATACCCGTAGGAACCCATCAGCTCCATGAGTTTTCCGATCGTGTTATTGGCCATGTTGCAGGCATAATTTTTTGCTGAGCTGGCATGGCTGATCATGGCTGTGGAATGCATTTCACCAAACTCTTCCGGGTTGCTGAGCATGTAAGCCACCTGGAGGTAATACGCCCGTGCCGTGTCAATGCCCATGATAGCATCTGCCAGTATGCCTGCAGCTATGGAATGTTCCCGAATCGGCTTGCCGCCCACCACGCGTTCTTCGGTATATTTCAGGCATTCTTCAAAAGCAGCCTTTGCACATCCAACCGCCGCCGCCGCACTCACAACGCGTCCCAGGGAAATATTTCTTCCGATAACAATGGCGTCTTTCCCGGGTCCGGCAGCCCGGTAAGCCAGGGGAACACGAACATTATCCAGGAATACGTCGCAGTTCCGGTCTGCCTGCAAACCGGCCTTGACCTCGTATTTTCCAAAACTCAATCCCTCAGTACCTTCAGGCACATAGATGAGCGCGATGCCGTCTTCCCCCTTCTCAGGGTCTGTCTGGCACACCACGCAGTACAAGGAAGAGATACCGGAGTTGCTGGGAAACCTTTTGGCCCCGTTGATGACCCACTCGTCGCCATCTCTTACTGCACGGGTCTTTATCGTGCGGCCGTGCATCTCAGGCAAATTTTCCACGTCACACCCGCTGGCCGGCTCCGTCATGGCAAAACAGGCAAAGGTGGGCTGCTTGTCCTCCTGCATTTTATGATATAAGTCAACCACGTCGGTATTCCGGCCGTAAACAGCCCCGGCCATGGCCCAGCTGCTGATGCCGGCCACAATGCCGATGCCTGCGTCACCGCGTGCGAACTCTTCGATGATGGCGCAAGAGGTCGCGATCGAGGGGCCTTCCGATTCCGCGCCTTGTTCCGGTATCTCCACGTTAAATACCCCCAGGGCGGACATTTTTATCAGAAGTTCATTGACGAGAACGTGGTCCACATCGCCATCCACCTTGTCCCGGATGGGCATGATCTCTGTATCGACAAATCTGCGAATCACATCGATAATCATCCTGCCAGTTTCATCCACAAGTAACGGGAGATACGCCATCACGATTCCTCCTTTTTCTGAATCATTATTTAAAACCGGAGAAAAGAAAAATGGTTGGTATTTCGTCTATATGTAATAAAAAATCAGGGTTGTTCTGTTTGTCTTTTGGAATACCTTATAAAACAAACAGGATCCTGTGTCAAGGCAACATAAATCGCAGGCTGAAAAACGGCAGGTCACAGGGTGGGGGGAGGCATGCTATTGTGCATAAACACCGCATCCATCTGCCCCGAGAGTTTCATATTCTTCATCACTCCATAAGTCAGAGGTATAAAATAGATCCGAATACATGTCGCAATGCTGGGTCTGTGTGGTAAATCCGGTCTCGGAAAGGAGCCGGTATTTCAACCCTTCCAGTGTAATAATCGAATTGGTCATCCGGATGCCACCGTCTGTCTCGGTGTCGAAAATAACTGTCTTCTCCCCACCTTGACGGTTATCCCATTTTTTCCACTCGAGGGGGTTACTGTTCAATCTGCCAAACCCGGGTGACCCGTTGTAGGCAAATTCCGCCCAGTAGGATGACATGCTGGCCCCGAGCTGCTGCCTGCCTGGCAGGCTTTCTTCTGAAAACACCAGTGAAACATACTGGGGCACCATAAACTGGTCAAAATTATTAAACACAAAAGAGATCTCCATGCCATGCGCTGCGCCCAGCAAAAAGCCTACATTTATGCCAAGTATTGTCGGCTCTTCGTCCCAGTCAAACCGGTAGGCATACACACCGGGCTGACCCGGGGTCTCACTGAGTATTTGGGCGAGACGGTCAACACCGTTTATTTTCCACGCATCGGATTTATAACTTGCGTAAAGTGCATAATATGTCTTATCCAAAGCCCGAATCGGAAGGCCACCGCGAATGATAGTAAAATTCGGATCAAAAATGGTATAGAGCTTGATCTCATCCCTGTTGGATCCAATGATTAAGGGAACTTCATTGTAATTTGCCGTGTCCTCAAACCGTGTCAGCGGATCCCCTGTGGGGAGTACCACGCCGTCCCTGAGCCCGGTCGGCACTGAAATGGATTCGCCGTCACCGCTGCCGCAGGCATTTAAAATATCATCCATTGATTTTCCGTATAAATATTCCTGAATCTCTTCATTGCTCATCCCGTCCTGGGTTGTCTTGGCTGCATCCCGGTTCGCAGCACCATCGGCAATCAGGAGGTTGTTGACGACCTCCCGGGCACTGTGGTAGTGCCCGCCATCTTCTATATAGTTCCGGGCCCTTGACATCTCTGTTGTGCTCATGCCGCCGCTCTCTGAAACCACCCTGTGGAAGAGTCCTGCCGCTTCCTGGGAAATCATCATGGACAGGGTATTCCAGCCGCCGGCAGATTCTCCGAAAATGGTTACATTACCGGGGTCCCCGCCAAAATTTTCAATGTTATCCCGCACCCAATTGAGGGCCCGAATAATATCCAGGGTACCGTAGTTCCCGGAATCATCCAAGTCATTTCCTGACTCAAGCGCAGGGTGTGCAAACCAGCCAAAGGGTCCGAGGCGGTAGTTAATGGTGATCACAATAAGATCGTGACTCTCGGCAAGGATTTGTCCGTGATATCCGCCGCCGTGGCCGGTGGTGTTCGAACCGCCGTGAATCCATACCATGACAGGAAGGCGGTTTATCCCGGTGGGGATGTTATCAGCAGGGAATTCCGGGGCCCAGATATTTAAATACAGGCAGTCTTCACAACCAATGGGATCACCGATATGCCCTGCCGCTACATCCACAAGCATGCTGCCAAGCTGTGCACAGGTATCGCTGATCTCCAGTGCGATATATGTATCATTTCCCCAGCTGTCTGCTGGAAGCGGTGCCTTCCAGCGAAGGTTTTCCACCGGCGGAGCTGCATAGGGAATACCGAGCCAGGCGTGGCTGCCGTTATTTTCCCTGAATCCGATGACATCACCGGCCTCTGTTGTCCGTACTGCGGCAGATGCCAAAGCAAAATTAATATTCTCAACACGGGTATAATCATTTTCTTTGACGACGCTTTGGCGAATAGAACGCGTATAGCCTTCCGGCGGGTCAATTGAAACTGTATAGGCGCCTGCACTCAGGTCGTCAAAAACATACTCCCCATCGCTGTTGGTTGTGGTGGTCGCAATAATCGTACCGGCAGCAGTACTTAAATTTACCATAACATTTTCAATACCCCCCTCATCCAGGGTAACGGTTCCAGATATGCTGCAGCCGGACACCAATAAACAACCTGCTAAAAACAAAATAAAAGTCAGTCTCCGAAACATTTTAACCTCCTTAACCGGTATCCCTTTTGTAAATCGCCCGGGGTGTTGACTGCGACCTCATGAGATTGGTCTGTATCCAGAATATGTTATTTAAGGTCAATTATCGCATCCAGTCAACTATTTTATCATGATCCAGTGGTCCTTCATCCAATAAAAAAACCACCGGCAAGGCATCTGTGACACAGACGCCCTGCCGGTGGTTTTCCGGGTCAGCTATGGGTTATATTTACCCTATCGTTGCAAAAGCCTGAGAGGTTCAGGGTCAAGGCGT
>JAUXCK010000336.1 GCA_030618925.1 Desulfobacteraceae bacterium | reverse complement strand
TGTTGCTTTTCACAAGGCGTCACAGCTCATGAAAGAAAATATCAAAGGCTCTGAACTTGTCACAATCCCGGGTGCAGGTCATAATCCCCATGAAGAGACGCCCGATCTTTTCAATACGGTTTTTCTCAAGTTTCTTCAAAAAATTGACTGAAACCTGATTTAAGCGATCTTTGAGTGTGCTGCAGATCTCTCCCGGATTTTCAAAAGGGTTGCGACTTGACGCTGGATTAATATATCCCGTACTCAAAAGCAGTCTCAACCATTGCGGCCACATTCTCGGGCTTTGCTTCATCTGGAATACCTGTTGACACATCGATGATCAACCCCCCATTGTCTCCAAAAATATCAATGAGCTCTTTTACATCATCGCGAACCTGTTCAGGTGTGCCGACAGCCATTAAGGTGGCAGGAATATTTCCCCAAAAGACCATGGTATCGCCCAATATTTTTTTTGTCATTTTTCTGTCAACAATATCAAAATGCCCTGCTATCTTTCCTTTTGGCAGTTCTGCCAGGTATTTTAAACGCGGATTAAAATCACCTTCAAAAAACGGCATGGGTGTGAGACCTTCTTCAATGAGCGCCAGGAACAATTTTTTAGTGCTCGGCCAGTAAAATTTTTCAAACTGCTGGTCTGACATAAACCCGCCTGCCCCTCTATGCATGGGAATAAATATACCGGTATTGCCTGTTACTTTCGCCAGTTTTACAGAAGACTCGATGGCCATGGGTGTAAAAAAATCTACCGCTGCAAGCAGTTTATCCGGAGCCCGAAACATGTCCAGCATGGAACCTTTCATCCCCCTTAAAAAGTCGGACACATAATCAAAAGGTGCAACAGTCGCAGCAATATAGGGTATGGGATATCCCAATCCCGCCATGTCGGTTATATATTTTATGACTGATGCATTAGACTCATTTGTTGCTTTTCCCAGCTCTATCAGCTTTTCCAGAAGTTCAACAAACCGGGGTTTACCACACAACGCACCGAGAAAAGCGGTGAGTTGCCCGCCCCCTGAAAGCCAGTGAAGAGGGGGCATTTTGGCCACAGGCGCCATTGCACTTGAAATACGGGGCCATAGTTTTCTCACTGTAAAATCAGCGGGGTCTGAAAGGAATTCATCATATTCGTCCTGAAGCAGGTATTCACCTTCCACAAACTGGAATGCGACATTGTCATCAAGTTGGTTACCAGGCCATTTAAACTGCGTAACCCCCATGATATCCCATTGTTTTGACGAGGGCACGGGCAGGGTCGGCGGTGCAAGATCCAGATCGAGCGCCTGCACCCCTTTCTTCCAGGCCTCAAACCGTTTGTCATGATCTGTCATGGCCTCCTTGTTGGAGATCCCGGCAAGCCTTGTAAAATAATAGTGGACGGCAAGTGATGCCACACACACCCGATCTGCTTTCTGAAGTTTTATCGCACTTTGAAATCTGTTTTCCCGTGAATGATATTGCTCTTCTACTGACTGACTCATTAAAATCCTCCATAGCACACGCTTCTTTAATTAATTTCTGTGGGAAAATACAAAATATCAAACCGTTATCCAGTGACCACCCAAAAAAGGCACAAAACTGCCCAGGAAAAATAATAGCACACCAATCTCTTTTTATCCAGAAGGATGTTTTGCAATTTTCGGTTGGTGAAAGGACAGGCGATACACAAGACCGATTATTTTTCGTAAAGGATGGCGTGGACATCTGTGGCACGGTGGCCCTGGATCTCAAATCCAGCAAATCCAGGGCCACAATACCATGTCCTTTGAACTTTGGTTGTTTATTCCTTAACTGCGGCCCGCATTTTTGCAAGCCCCTGGTGCGCGGCATTTATAAATGGGTGCACCGTAGGCGCAGCGGTTAGGAGCGGGTGTGTAGCGATTTGCATCATATCTACTTCCCGGACCGTCACTCTCTTTTGAATCGCAAGCGCAATGACGTTGATTAATTCCCCCACTGCTTCGCATCCATATACCTGGCCGCCGACGATTATTCCCGACCTGGGCGAGAAACAGAGCTTTAACATGCATTCACATGCATCTGGGAGCGTAACCGGGTGACGATCATAGGAAACAACAGATGCCGACAGGGATCGAAACCCCTCTTTTTCACTGACCCTGCAGGTCATTCCTGCACTGGCAAACGAAACTTTTCCGATCTTTGTCGAAAAGGCGGCAATCGTTCCCTGAATCTGATTCAACACACGGATTCCGTACAAATTTGCACCTGCGTTTCTGGCCTCCGCAGTCGCAGTGGAGGCAAGCCAGACAGGAACCTCCCGCCTTGTGAAAAAATCACGTTTAAGGGCACAGTCACCGACGGCAAATACACCTTCAATATTTGTTTGCATATAATCATCAACCCAGATCGATCCCCTATCCGTAATACGCAGGCCGGCTTCCCGGGCCAGTTCGATGGAGGGCTTTGCACCAATACTCACCAGCACAAAATCAGCGGGAAGTGTTTCCCCTCCTCCCAGGCTTACAGAGTCCACCCGGTGATTGCCGTTGATGGAGGCGATACTGCTGTTTGTGTGGATCTTAACACCTTCTTCAAGCAACTCCTCTTCCACCTTGTCACAAATCTCATCATCAAATGCAGTGTATAACAGTTTGGGCATAATTTCGACGATATGAACCTCCAGGCCTTCAATTTTGGATAATTCATCCGCAAACTCAGCGCCAATAAACCCGCCACCGACAATGACGATTTTCTTTGCTTCACGTATCTTCTCCCGTAACGCAATGATGGCTGACAGGCTCTTTTTGATCGTGAATACGCCCTCTTTTTCAACACCGGGAATTGGCGGTAAAACAGCATTTGTCCCGGTTGCCAGTACGAGTCTTTCATAGGAAATAACTTCACCGGATTCTGTTGTCACATTTCGTGCATTCGTATCGAGAGAGATCACTTTCCCGATCATGACCTTTATCCCGGCTTGTTCAAGGGGCTGATCGCTTATTGCATTCTCCTTTGGATTTTCCATAGTGTCGATCATATAGGGAATGGCACAAGGAATGACACTGTCTCCGATTTCCTTTATGAGCAGAACAGATTTTTCAGGATATACACTTTTAACTGTGAGAGCGCTAATGATACCTGCAGGCCCTCCACCGACAACAATTACATTGGACTCCATAACAACCTCCTTTCCTTCTTGTTCATTTTTCTGTTTGATTTCTAATCGTTCCATACAAAATAACCATATAACTATATAATTATTTAGCAATAATCATGCCTAAATTTAGACCGATTGCGAATCTTTGTAACTATATAATTTAAAAGGATTATTAAGATCTATTGGATTAATAACGCAAGCTGAGAGGGGTATGGCTGTTCAATTTTTTTTCAAGGTGTAAAATTCCAATGACGAATGACAAATACCCTGAGTTCACGTTTTCACTTTCGACTGCGCCCCGGGTCCGCGTTCCGGGCTGAGCTCGAGGCTGCTAAAGCCGGGGTTGCAGCACTTCAAGCCAAAGGTCTCAGGCCGGCGCGCGACTGCGAACTCGAGAGCCAGGCGCTTGCAAACCATCTGTCGGGCGGGTCTTGAACTGCGGATTTTGAAAAATAAATATAGAATCCGTTTCTAAAAAGCAGTTCCAAACGTGGCTTCGTTCTTTATCACCCCGTCAAATGTCCTGGTGATCGAGCCTTCATTTTTTGTCGGGATTGTGTCAAAATCAATTTTCAACAGATTGTTTGTTCTAAATAAAATTTGCTTCAAAAGATAAAATCGGTTATTGGATTGGATAGGAAGAGTGCGTTATGGACGCTAACGCGTTTTATAATGAGCGCCAACGATCGGCAAAGGGAGAAAGATGAATTCAGATTGCGACGCATTGGGCATAGAATTTTACGTTTCGGGTTTTGCCGCGGCAGGAGGGCTATGCTTAATATCAG
>JAUXCK010000289.1 GCA_030618925.1 Desulfobacteraceae bacterium | reverse complement strand
CCGGGGTCCGGTACCTGGCAGCAATTGCCACCCATTCCTCCTTTTCGGCGATCTCCATAATTTCGAAGTCAAGGGATTTTATTTTAGCGCACACGATGGCTGCATTATCTTCAATAATACCGGAGCAGATTAGAATGCTGCCAGCTGTCAGGACATTTTTAATATTGTCCAGCAGGACGAGGATGACGTCTGATAAGATGTTTGCGGCCACCATATCAAATTTGTCATGCATGCCATCCACCAGGTTTCCTGTGAGAACCTTGAATCCGGTCTCGGGTATTTGGTTCAGGCGAAGATTTTTTTCCGCGATCTCAACGGCCACTTCGTCGTTGTCGATCCCCAGAATTTTTTCCGCGCCCAGCTTGGCGGCCGCTACCATGAGAATGCCGGATCCGGTTCCGATGTCCAGAAATGTCCATCCGGGCCGGATGTATTTTTCGATCAACCCGATGCATAGGGCTGTGGTCGGGTGTGTGCCGGTTCCAAAGGCCATGCCCGGATCTATTTCGAGGATCAACTCTTTTTTTTGGGGATGATATTCCCGCCAGGTGGGTTTGACCACAATGTTTTCTGTGACTTTCTCAGGCCAAAAAAATTTTTTCCATGACTCGGCCCAGTCTTCTTCATCAAGTTCGCGGAAATCCATCCAATACGACATATGAATGGCGGATTCAAGAGCCACTAGTTTTTTTTGCAATAGGATTCGCTTGTTGTCCGTTAACTCATTAACGGGAAAATACCCGGAGACCGCATGATGGGAGGGGTGTAAAGGGGCATCGTCTTGCCGCACCTGTTCCGGTTCTTCGATACAAACGCCCTGGAGGCCAAAATCATAAAAGAGATTTGAAATCAGGTCGCACGCCATCTGAGGACTTTTGGCCTCAAAGATGACTTTTACTTCAATCCATTTCATTCATTTTCCGGTGACCCGCCGGCAAGGGTCACTCACCTTCAAATTCGGTTAATGTAAAAATTTTGTGGCCCTTGATTTTGTCACGACCTTTCAGGTCCGGCAGCTCTATAATAAAAGCGAGTTCAACAATATCGCCGCCAAGCATCTCGACAAGTTTGACAGCAGCCGCAATGGTGCCGCCGGTGGCGATCAGGTCATCGACGATGAGAATTTTTTCACCTTTTTGAATCGCATCTTCATGCATTTCAACAACGCTGTCGCCGTATTCGAGCGAATATGGGGCTTCAATTGTTTTATGGGGCAGCTTGCCTTTTTTTCTCACAGGGATAAATCCAATATTCAGCTTATAGGCGAGCACTGCGCCAAATATAAATCCCCGGGCATCAATTCCCACAACCTTGTCAATGGCCATGTCCTTGTATCGGTCATATAGCAGGTCACACGCTTCTCTCAATCCCTCAGGGTCCTGGATGAGGGTCGTGATATCCCGGAACATAACCCCTTCTATGGGCCAGTTTGGAATCGTCCTGATTTTTTCTTTGATCGCCATTGTTTTCTCCTTATTGAATTTTCGGAATAACCCCTATCAACAACTGTATCACCTTGTCTGCGTTTTGATTAAAAACCGTAAGAATTTCATTCCATGAGACCGGTTCTTCATCTTCTTTCCAGCAGTCGTAGTCAGTTGACATGGCAATCGCCGCATACGGGATTTCAGCCTCATTGGCCAGGATCGCCTCGGGTGCAGTGGACATATTGATCACATCAGCGCCCCAGATTCTGAACATTTTCGACTCTGCTTTTGTGGAGAACCGCGGCCCCTCGATGGTCACAACAGTGCCCTGATTGTGGGCTTTAAGACCCAGTTCCAGCGCAACATCATTTAAAACAGTGCGCAACCCCCGGTCAAATGGTTCTGCCATGGGTGTATGGGTGGCCTCGTTTTCAAATGAGTCATGAAATGTAATCTTCCTGTGTCTTGTAAAATCGATAAACTGGTCGACAAGGACAAAATCACCTCTGCCGATTTCTTCTCTTAAGCTGCCGCACGCCGTTGTTGCAAGAATGTGGGTGGCCCCTTGATGCTTCAATGCGGAAATGTTGGCCCTGTTGTTGACCTGGGTGGGGCTGAATTGATGCTTTTTCCCGTGTCTGGCGAGAATAATCACATCAACCCCGGCGATTTTTCCAATGGAAAGAGGAGAGGATGGTTTTCCATACGGGGTGTCAACCTCGAGGATGTCCGCCTCTTTTAGTAGATCAGGGTCATCCAGTCCTGATCCGCCGATAATTCCGATTTTTGCCATGGAGGTCTCCTTTTGCCTGAAGAAGGGTGCGGGAACCATCCGGCCGGCGGCCGGAAGCGCGCCCCCTGGTCAAACGGGTTTTTGCCAAATGCTTCAATCACACACCATATTTGCCGGAGGTTGTCAAGAGGATATGGAATTGGGATTAGCCCAAACCGGGCCCTTCCCCGCTTTGCGAGGGGCGCTTTTTTTTGGGTATTGCTTATCGAGGGCTTTTGGATATAGTAATGAAGAGGTGTATTTTTCGAAAAAATGATAACCCCCGAATTTGGAATCGAGGCGTGTGATGGAAATTAATCTGATTTATATGACTGCCGGCAGCAGAGAAGAGGCCGAAGCAATCGGCAGGGAACTGGTGACGTCCAGGCTGGCCGCATGCGTCAATATTCTGGACAACATGAATTCAATATATTTCTGGGAAGGCGAGCTTCAGAATGACCGGGAAACCGTGTTGATCGCCAAGACAACGGCATCGCTTGTTCCGGCCCTCACAGAGAAGGTAAAGTCCCTGCACAGCTATGACTGCCCCTGTATTGTGAGTATCCCGATCCTTTCAGGAAACTCATCCTTTCTGGAATGGGTCGCAGGAGAGGTTTTGAAATAGCGGTTATGTCTCCTCTTTCAGTTGTACCTTTGCCACTTTCTCAAGATCCCTGACATAATAAAACGATCCGATAAAGAACACGACGGCGCCGAACAGGGCAAAAATCGGGAGAAATTGAAACGCAGTCAGAAGATCATACCGGTCCGATATGGCGCCGATAAAAAGAGGGCTCAGCGAATAGCCCAAAGCCATCATACAAAACTGGGCAAGGCTGTAGGACATGGCCCTGAGCCCGGGCTGCACCACATCCTGGGTCACTGCTCCCCCGGCAGCCGCGAACATGGGTAGAAGAAGACCCGCCAGTAAAAGCATCATATACTGAGCCGACCCCGTTAAAAGGGTAAACGCTATGAAAACGCAAATGCCTGCAGCCAGGGATGTCGTTGCCGGAAGGAGCATCCGGGCATTGAGTCTTTTTTTTCGCCATTTATCGGTAATATATCCCCCCAGGGGTGCGCCGATAATGGCCAGGAGGAAGACCACCGATGTTTTCATGCCGGCTTTATCCATGGGCAGATTGTCAACCCGGTGAAAGTAAGTGGGCAGCCAGGTGATGAGGGCGGTGGTCACAAAGGTATTCCCCACATACCCCATGTAGGTAAACAGGACCGAAGGCGTTTTCAGGAATTCATTTGCAATATCCCAAAAATTCATTTTGGTTGAAAGCCCCGTCTGATCCGCCGCAACATTGCTTTTGACAATATCTGCGGTTTTGTAATCTTTTACGCCGAAAAACAGGAGGGCCACAAACAGACCGGGTATGGCTGTCAGACCAAAAGCATACCGCCAGCCAATGGTTTCAGCGATGATCCCGCCTAGAACAATACCGATGGCAGACCCGAGGGGAATCGCTGCGGTAAAATAGCCGGTCATGGTGGCCCGCCTTTCTTCAGGAAAGTAGGCGGCAATCATAGCCGTTCCGCCGGCCGTATAAGCTGCCTCTCCGATTCCGATGACCGATCTTACGGCAAAAAGCTGTTTGAAGTTTTTGGTAAAGGCAGAGGCCATAGCCGCAATGCTCCACAGGATCGCCATGATGCCGATGGTTTTTTTTCTGCTCCACCTGTCGATCAAAAGGGAGACTGGAAAAACAAACAAAGTCATGGTGATGGTCACAATGGAGGCAAGCCACCCGCACTGGGTATCTGTCAGCCCCCAATCAATCTTGAGATAGGGAAAAAGCGCTGAAATTACCATTCGATCAATGTAATCAAATGCATACATGAGAAATAATAACCCGAACACATAGTATGCATACCCTGGCGTCACTTCAAAATCTCTGGCACTGTTCGATGGTTTCACATCATTCATTTGCAGGCCTCCTTTTTGGGCACCGTGTTTTCAGCAGCGGATCAGGTTGAAAGGTATTTGTTTGAACCATACCCGTACCCTTAAAAGGTGGGTGTTGTCAAGCCGGGATTGTGTTCATTTTAGTCACCCGGAATTGGCCTTACAATTTTTATGCTTAATCTTTATGGTCGGCTTAAGGGGATAGGTGCCATTCCCCCCCCCTTCAAAACTGATTTATTCGGCATTAGTGTTGCTTTTTTTTGAATATCATGATATTCGTGCCTGTAAACTCAGATCGTGCGGATAATTTTTAGGTCCAGGTTTTGTTTAAGAGACTGGGATTCTATTGATAGATGTTATGAACAGCATCTTTTTTTTAAAAAGGGGAGGACAAAGAAATGAAAAATTTTACTAAATTTACCTTTAAAACATGTTT
>JAUXCK010000180.1 GCA_030618925.1 Desulfobacteraceae bacterium | reverse complement strand
TCGGGATATTCTTTGTAGTAATAGGTGCTGCTGACAAAGGCGCCATCGCTTTTGGAATACCAGAAGGCCTTACCCGTGTGACCACCGGGAAGGATCGCCCCACGGTCCTTTATCGACACGCTGAAAACCCTTGATCGACTGTTGTTGGAGATCACCAGTTCATCGCCGATTGTGGAAGACAATAAATTGGTGGGCGCTCTGCCTTTCCCCTGTGCCGGCTCTTTTCCAATCATCGGATAACGATCATCCTCACAATTGTAAATAACGCGCCCCTTATCCTTATCAAACCAATTGCCGGCGACAATGCCGTTGTGCGCGGGAACCGTACCGGTGAACAGCGCTGCATGGCCGACGGGCGTCTCCGTATCCGCATGTTTGAAGTGGGCGTTTGTGTAATGGGTTCCCTTTTCCATAAGATATCGAAATCCGCCTTCTCCCAATCGGTCCTTATAACGCATGGGATAATCGCCCCGCATCTGGTCAATCGTGATCTGAAGTACGAGCCTGGGCTTTTCAAGATCCGTTTCTGCAACGGCAAAGGTTGAAAGCACGAACACCAAGAACGAAATCATCACAACGGGGAATAATTTTGCTTTCATCATTTCTCCTTTTAATTCAGCGAATCAATTATCGCAGGGCCAATCCACTTGTTTGGATTTGCGGGTTTCCCGGGTATCCCCTATTTCACGGTTCCAATGAATTCAAAACAAGATTGCTGATATCGTCGGAGAATACCATTGGAGACTGGGGTCGCCCGAATACGATCCAGGTGATGATGATGTGATCAATAACACCGAAAATCATTTTAATGGCGATATAGGGGTTTATGGTTTTTCGAAATATGCCCTTTGAAATGCCTTCATGCACCGTATCATAAAAGAAACGGGCGTATTGTTTAAACAATTGGTATCCGTCTGTTTTGTAAAAATCCTTATTATACCGGAGGTCAAATATGCAGATGGAAGCATAATTTTTATGGTTGTTCAAAAAATGGAGATAATGCTGGATTAAAAAACGGATTTTCTCAGTGATTTCCGTAATACCCCTTAAATGCGCCTGATGACTTTCGATTAAGGTGTTTGTGTGCTCGATGGGCAGGCTGAATAAAATATCCTCTTTTCCTTTGAAATACTTGTAGATGGTGGCGTCTCCGACACCGGCACACCTGGCAATGTCCTGGATCCTGGCTTTCTGATACCCCACTTTTGAAAAAACGTCTGTTGCAGCCTGGAAGATTCTAATCCTTTTATCACGAATTTTGGATCCAACGGTTTTTGGTGTGATTGCATTGATCAAAAGATCCATCATGTCGTCAAAAAGTGTCATGGGATCTTCCGGTTTGTTTTCAATATAGTGGGTCAACAGGATATGATCAACGACGCCCATGATCAGTTTAATAAAAAGCGTCGGGCTTATATCCGGTAAAAATATGCCTTCTTCCTGGCCACTAAGGATGACAGACTTATAAATTTTTGTAAATTCCTTGAGAAGTCCATAATTTTCATTTTTATAAAAATCGCGGTTTGGCCTTAGAGCAAACAGCAGCAAGGCGGAATAGTCTCTTTTTTCAAGAAGAAATTCCATATAGTTCCAGATCAGCTTCCGAAGCTTGATTTCCGAACCCACAAGTCCACGCAAATGACGGTTGTTACGGTCGATCAGTTCTTGTGTCTCCTTCTGGGGAATGGCAAATAAAATGTCCTCCTTATTTTTAAAATGCTCATATATGGTGCTGTCACTGACGCCAACGATACTTGATATATCGGAGATATTGGTTTCGGCAAACCCTTTGGTGGCGAACAAATTTTCCGCTGTTTCAATTATCATTTTCTTGTTCGGGTTTAAATTCGTTTTAGTCAAGAAATGAATTCTCCTTTTCAAATTAATAAAAATACGGACAAACGGTTTTCATACAGATTTTGTATAGGTGATTTTTTATCATATTACAATAAGGATCAGTTTTTGACTTGCCTCTTCATAATTTGCAGCTGCTGTACCAGGTACATGCAATAATCGGGTATTTAATAATCATTTTCTTATCTCGAATTGAATTCTTATAAATTGAGGGATGAAAAGCGCGGATAAAGTTCTTCCGAAAGGGTTCTTTTTTATAAAATTATTATAATATATCAATAAATATAATGTGTTAATAAGTTGTTGCTCTGAAAAAAAATTACTGGTTAGAAAAACGATTGACACGAAAACCAATATAAATTATATAGAAATATAATTAAATTAGTACAATTGAGGAGAAATGAATGGCTTATGGGTTGAAAGCTGAACAGGCAGCGTTAAAAGACGAATTTACCGCGTGGGGTATTTCATCAAAAAGGAGGGAATATGGAATTCAGTGACATTTTGTGCGAGAAAGAGGATGGTGTGGCGAAAATAACCATCAACAGGCCGGACAAGGGAAATGCGGTTCGCACCCAAACGCTGAAGGAAATGATCGAGGCGCTGGAAGACGCAAAAGAGGATCCAGGAATCGGCGTCATCGTCATCACGGGCGCGGGGGATAAGTTTTTCTGCACCGGTGGGGATTCGGAAGATGTCATCGGACTAAAATCCGGCTACAGCAAAGGGGTTAAAAAAATATTCGAAGTGGAGCGGTTGATACGAATGTCACAGAAACCCGTTATCGCCGCCGTAAACGGCTGGGCTGTCGGCGGAGGGCATATCATGCATGTTTTATGTGACATCAGCATTGCTTCTGAAACCGCTCGATTTGCACAGGTGGGCCCTTCTGTCGGCAGCTTTGAGGCAGGCTTTGGGGCTGCTTATCTGGCCCGGGTAATTGGTGAAAAAAAAGCAAGGGAAATGTGGTTTCTCTGCAGAAAATACACCGCCCAACAGGCTTTGGAAATGGGCCTGGTCAATAAAGTCGTGGCCCCGGACAAATTAATGGAAGAAGTCAATAGCTGGTGTCAGGAAATTCTGGACAAAAGTCCAACAGCCCTGGGTTTCTTAAAAATTGCAATGAATGCCCCATCGGACTGGATATACGGAATGCAACGCCTGGCCGGTGAAGGATTGTGGGAATACTATAAAAGTGATGAAGCCATTGAAGGCAGGGCCTCCTGGATGGAGAAAAGAAAAGCCGATTGGAGACAATTTTTAAAATAAGGGCACACATGCGGAATTTGTTTTCCACCAGGTCCATCTTAAGAAAATAAAAAGTTGAATAACTTATAAAAGGGGTGAATGCCATGGATATCAAAGGAAAGGTTTCAATTGTAACCGGCTCTGCAAGCGGAATCGGCAAGGGTATTGCGATGAAACTGGCGCAATATGGAGCGGATGTCGTCGTTGCGGATATTAATGACGCGCAGGCCGAAGCGGTGGCCAGAGAAATTTCTGAAAAATATAAAGTCGACTGCATCAATATCAATCTGGATGTCACCAAAGTCTCTTCTGCTGAAAATCTCGCAAAGGAGACCATTGAAAGGCTGGGGGCAATAGACATACTGGTCAATAATGCCGGCGGCGACAGGGCCATGCCATTCTGGGAGACAACGGAAGAATTTCGAAACTGGGTGATTGATTTTAATTACAAAGGCCCTGTTAACTGCTGTCATGCTGTCCTTCCCCATATGATGGAAAAAAAATCAGGAAAAATCGTAAATATCGGCAGCGATGCCGGCAGGGTGGGAAGCTCCGGTGAAACGGTGTATGCAGGATGCAAGGGCGGCATCATCGCTTTTACCAAGTCCCTGGCCCGGGAACTGGCCAGGTACCAGATCAATGTAAATTGCGTTTGCCCCGGCCCAACAGATACACCGGGATTTGTTGAAGGGACGACTGAAAAACTGAGAGAGGCATTAAAAAGAGCCATCCCCTTCAGACGAATCGGTCAACCCGAGGATTTGGGAAACGGGGTATTGTTTTTTGCTTCCGGCATGTCAGATTACGTTACCGGGCAGATATTAAGCATCAGCGGTGGGTTGACCATGGCAGGATAGGCTAGTTTATAGAAACGACCTTCCTTTTTTTCGGACCGGCGAAAAAACCTAATATAAAATGTGAAACACGGGTTAACATCATACAATGGCCACTTCCTCTAAAACACACAAAATGATTCGGAAAATGGTTCGCGAACTCTGCAGGGACAAAATTGCCGAGTTGGCGAAAGAGGCCGACAAAACCAAGGTGTATCCGCAAGCGCTCCATGAGGTCTTCGTCGATGCCGGCCTGTTCGTCATCCGTGTTCCTGAAGCGTATGGCGGTGTTGAAATGGACTACACGTCAAGTGTCATCGTTGTCGAGGAACTGGCGCGTGTAGACGGTACCTGCGCCAATACCGTTGCCCATCATCACGCGGGCTTATGCAGTTTCATGAAAGGGGCGAACCCGGCACAGAAAGACAGATACCTTCCAAAAATCGGCAAGGGAGATTATATGGTGGGATTTGCCCTTACCGAGCCCAATGCCGGATCTGATGCCTTTTCCCTGCAGACAACAGCAACCCTTGAAGGAGAAGATTACATTCTCAACGGCAATAAATGCTTTGTATCGAATAGCGGGTTGACGGATCTGTACGTTGTTTTTTCCACCTTGAATCCGGAGCTCCGCAGGGATGGCATCACGGCCTTCCTGGTGGAAAGGGATACGCCGGGCTTTACGGTGGGAAAAGCGGAAAGCAAAATGGGATTCCGTGCTTCGCCGACGTGTGAATTGGTCTTCGACAATGTACGCGTGTCAAAAGAAAATCTGCTGGGTGAAGCCGGCAAGGGCTGGCAATTGGTTCATCAATCCCTGACGGAAACGCGTGTGATGGTCGCAGCCATGGGACTGGGGATGGCCCAGGGCGCCATGGAGGCAGCCGTTGCATACGCCAAAGACAGGGAGCAGTTCGGCACCTCAATCATAAACTTTCAAGGGATCTCGTTCATGCTGGCGGATATGGCCATACAGGTTGAACTGGCCAGAGCACTTGTCTATAACATCGCCGAAAAAGTCGACCGCGGAGAAAAAAACCTTCACTATTATGCATCCATCGCCAAATGTGCGGCATCAGACATTGCCATGAAAGTGACCACTGATGCTGTTCAGGTATTGGGTGGCTACGGGTATACTGAGGATTATCCTGTCGAAAAATTAATGCGGGATGCAAAAGCAACACAGATCATTGAAGGAACCAATCAAGTTCAGCGGATCCAGATCGCCCGCCAATTGTCCAAGATCTATTAGATACGGAAATCACCGGGACAGATAAGGAGACATTTTTCCATGGCTCTGGAAATTATAAATCGTGACGGACTCATCATTCTTTATTTTAACACTCCGCCGGCAAATGGCCTGAATATCGATTTGTCAGGTGAATTGCTGGAGAAGCTGGCCGGTGTCCGGAAGCTTTCATCTGAAATATATGCAATGGTCATTGCCAGCAAAGTGAAGGGTATCTTTATTGCCGGAGCGGATATAAAAATGATCAAAAAGTTTATGGACGGTGACGATCTGGTAGGCAATATGATATTTTCAAACAAAAGGCTGCAGCAGGCATTTAACGAGATAGAAGATCTGCCATTTCCGGTTATTGCATGCATCGGCGGGCATGCTATGGGAGGAGGCCTGGAACTGGCCCTGGCGTGTGATTTCCGATTTATGGCCAGGGGAAAGGCCCGGCTGGGATTACCGGAAGTAAACCTGGGCCTTCTTCCAGGGGCCGGCGGAACCCAGCGGCTGGCCCGGTTGATCGGAAAAAGCAAAGCAAAAGACATCATCTATCGAAGTCTTCTCCTGGATGCCCAACACGCACTGGATATGGGCGTTGTGGATCAGATTCATGAGAATGAAGACATATTGGAAAAATGCATTGCATTTGCCGAAGAATTCAAAAACCGTGCGCGGATTTCCATCGCTGTTATTAAAAAGTGCATCAATAAAGGAATGGATGTTTCCATGACCGAAGGCCTGGCGATTGAAATGAAAGGCCTTGAATCACTTTTGAGGACAATGGATGCAAAAGAGGGAATCACCGCGTTTATGGAAAAGCGGACGCCTTTGTTTAAAGGAAGTTAACCGGGGCTGATACCGAATGCTGACAAAACATCAAGATGGGGGATCAGGCGGGAGATTTGATTATGGGTAAAACAGGAAAAAAAAATATTTCAGACGGATATTATCAAAAATCCGACATAAAGAGCACAAATTCAGGATTGGCGGTTAAAGATTGCTACACGCCTGATGACATGTCTGAATTTGATTATGATGAAAAGGTGGGAGACCCAGGTGATTTTCCCTATGTCCGGG
>JAUXCK010000134.1 GCA_030618925.1 Desulfobacteraceae bacterium | reverse complement strand
TTTTCTAATTAAATTCATGCATGCATCAACCACTTCGGGTGCGTAACATTTGTTTCGATTTTTTGTAATTTCCTCTTTGGCGTCTTCAATAGGCAGGGATGGGCGATAAGGTCTATGGGAAGACATGGCTTCCACAACGTCTGCCACGCTTAATATTTTTGATTCTATTTCCAGTTCGTCATCTATTAATCCCTTGGGATAACCCGTTCCATTAATCCGTTCATGATGCTGCAGCACGATAACGGCCACATCTTTTCCCAATGAATCCACGAATGGAATGTCTTGAATGGCAGCATGGCCTGCCTGGGGATGAACTTTGATTAAATTGAATTCCGGAGGGCTTAACTGGGATGGTTTCACCAGCAATTCAACAGGGACGGCGACCTTCCCTATGTCATGCAACAACCCGGCAACATGTATGATTTCAAGTTCACGATGAGTCATATCAAGTTCTTTTCCAATACCGACGGCCAGGGTTGAAACACGGTTTTGGTGCCCGGATGTGTATGGGTCCCTCATTTCGGTGAGGCGTCCTAATGATTTGATCGTAGAGTAGAAGAGATTCGTTACCGCCGCAGTTCTTTTCGCCACTTCTTTTTCGAGTGTGATGCTCCGGCTGATTCTCTCCCTGATCAGTTCATGCCGTTCGATGCATCGATGCACTGTGTGAATAAGAAATTCTATTTCTAAAGGCTTGTATAAGTAGTCACACGCGCCCAGTCTCAAGGCTTCAATCACATCACTGGTGGTTCCAACACCGGAGAATACGAGAATCTGAGTTATGGGATTTTCGCTTTTAATTAATTTTAGGATATCCAGCCCGGACATTTTCGGCATGCTGATATCGGTGAGAATCAGGACAGGGTTCTCTTTTTTAAATGCCGCTATCCCGGCATCACCGTCAATGGCCGTCACCACATCAAACCCTTCCCTGCTAAGGGCCTGAGAAACCACATCAAGTATCATCTCGTCATCATCAATCACCAGAATTTTGGTGTTATTGTCGTCAATTGGAGCCATGAGGAGCCTCCTTTTCCCGGGCCATTTCATGCCAGACAAATAGGCTAACACAACCAATATCCTGATGGACAATACATCCTGGAGAGCGGTCGATAACTATCGTCCGGGCGTTCAATTTTTTTGGGTCATGATATAATGAGAAATAGTATATGTCCGTTGCCAGGGTGTCAAGGAATATTCAGATGTCGATGTTGGATATATATAACAAACAGTTTTCTGGAACACCACACCATCTGCCCGTAAAAAAACCATGGTGTTTACCAGGGTTCACACATGAGCTCAAAGTAGCCGGTCGGGCGGACACATGCCGGGCATTTGTCCGGAGCCTTCTCCCCTTCGTGCAGGTAACCGCAGTTGCTGCAGACCCAAATCACCTTCTCATGACGTTGAAATACATCGCCTGCCTGTATGTTTTCAGCCAGTTTAAGAAAGCTCTTTTCATGCTGCCTTTCCGCAACGGAGATGGCATCCCACAAGTCAGCGGCCCGAATAAATTCCTCTTCCCTCGCAATCTTTGCGAATCCGGGGTACATGTTCAGCCCGACATTGTGTTCAAGATCGGCTGACGCCAGCAAATTGTCATAAGTGTTCTTGATGACGCCTGTAAGGAAGCTGGCCGTGATTTCGAGTTCACCCCCGTTAAAAAATTTAAAAAACCGCAGGGAATGTTCAAATTCCTGTTCGGCGGTGTCCGCAAAATAATTGGCGATCTGGATATAGCCGTCATTCGCCGCCTTTTCCGCAAAAAAGCGATACCGGGTATTGGCTTGAGATTCAAACGCATATGAAATCAATAGATTCTTGGCGGTACGGCTCTCCTTAAACTTGCCCACGGGTTTCTCCTTTATTTTTTATTCTTATATGGAAAACCTGGTCCTTTGGGCCAGGATCTTTATTTAATGGATCAAGGTTGAGGGTTAGTCTTCAATGATCTCGATGGCATCCGCGCCGCATTCTGCTGCTGCCTGCTTTACGACGTCATGGTATTGTTCCGGAATTTCATCAAATTTAACAATGGATAGCAATTGGTCTTCATCATATTGGAATACTTCCGGGCATAGATCGTTGCAGTTTCGGTCCCCCATACATTGTTTTGTGATAACAGCTTTCATGTCAGCCTCCTTATTAGAGTTAAAATATTTTTGTCCGTTTATATAACCCGAAATGGCAAATCCGTCAATTGAATTTCTTTTCCTCTGGCAGAAATGATTGATATTCAAGGATGTGAAGGTGAAATCGGGCTTGAAGCAGATCCGGGCTGTTATAATCCGGGTTAGCGCTTAAATCGATTTGACTCCCCTGTGCATCCGAAGTATAAAAGAAGAAACTGGTGGATTAAACAAATTGCCTGGAGGGTTTAAAATGGATACATTTGAAGCCATTGAAAAAAGAAGATCAATAAAGCACTATGATCCCGGCCATGAGATGACGGATGCGGAAATTGGTAAACTATTTCAATCGGCGGTATTATCCCCGACTGCATTCAATATTCAGAACTGGCGGTTTGTCGTTGTCAAGGACAGGGCGCTGAGGGAAGATATACGGAAAGCAGCCTGGGACCAGGAACAGGTGACAGACGCCTCCCTGCTTATTGTGCTGTGTGCAGATGTGAAAGCATGGGAAAAAGAGCCGGCCCGTTATTGGAAAGATGGACCAGAAGAGGTTCAGGGCATTATTGTGCCGGCAATCGACAATTATTACCGCAATAAGGATCAGGTGCAGCGGGACGAGGGCATGCGGTCATGCGGGATTGTGGCACAAACGATTATGTTGGCTGCCAAAGCCATGGGATATGACTCCTGCCCCATGGATGGATTTGATTTCGATGCTGTGGGAAAACTGATTAATTTGCCGCCGGACCATGTGATTTCCATGCTCGTTGTTGTGGGCAAAAGCAGTAAAGACGCGTGGCCGAGACCGGGCCAATTGCCCCTGGACGAAGTCATTATTCACAACAGGTTTTAGACAGGATGTCCGGGAAGGCAAACGGTAAACAGCCGGTTCAAGTTATTCGTCAGCCATGGCCCCTAGTATCGCACGCCATCCTTCGTCCATCGCATCCTTGTGGGTCTGGTTTGCCATTGTGATGCGTAAGGCCCGTTTTGTATATTTAATGGAGGCTGTGGGCCATTGGGAGATTTTCTCGGCCATTTCAAGGGCAGACGGCATGAGCTGATTGTCAGGTACGACCTTATTCACCAAACCCATCCGGTACCCCTCTTCCGCACTGATCTGATCGCAGGTAAAAAGCAGTTCATTGGCCTTGTGCCGGCCTACCACAGCGGGCAACACCGTAAAGGATCCATAACAGAGAGCACCGACTTTGGGCCCGATGAATCCCAGAATCGTGTTTTCCGAAGCAATGATAATATCACAAAGCAGTGCCTGCTGCATGGCATCCCCCAGGGTATATCCGTGAACAGCCGCGATGGTGGGTTTGTCAAGCGTAAACAGGAGCTCTTCTTCTTTAAGACTGGCGAATTCAGGCATATTGTCCAAAGGGTCGTCGTTATCGTGGCCGGATGAGAATGCCTTTCCGGCCCCGGTCAGGATAACAACCTTGATATCATCATCCACCTCCATGTCGGACAAAGCATCTGATAATTCATTTTTCATTGCAAGGTTCATTGCGTTTAATTTTTCGGGCCGGTTCATTGTGATGATGCCCACCGGATTTTTCTTTTCAACCAGAATGGTGTGATACGTTTTCATAGATAATCTCCTGAAGTTGGGGTCAAACCCTGTTGCGCCAGGGCAGGACCGGAAAAGGGTCTACGAGAGCTATGCATACCGCACTTCAATTGGACTGTCAGGTGTATTGCCTCCAGTCACATCTGCTACCGATTCTTTCAGGGCGTCAAGATATTCATCGACAAAAGGGGCGTGCACAGGGGTGGCCATAAAATGAATGCCCGGCGGTTTGCTGTTTGGCGCAACCATCCAGCCGCGTTCCCACATTTTATATGTGACGGATAAAATGTCATATGCGTCAGACCCGTAAGCAACCGCCCACAGGTCCGGCTTTCCCCACACTTTGATTCCCTTGATTTGGGCCAGCCCCTTTTCCAGACGCTTCCGGATCTGCATTGAAATCTTGGCGAGTTCGATATATCCCTCTTCCCCGAGAAAATTCATCACCGCCCAGGCGGCTGCAATGGCTCCCCCGGGGTTGGTGCCGGTGAACGTGAGGGAGGAATAAAGACCTGAAGGCCAGTCCTCAAAGTCATAGCGGGTATAGGCCTGCAATTCCTGATTCCGGAACGTTATGGTTGAGGCACCTTTGGCTGTAAACCCCGATTTGTGAAGATCGGCTGATATGGAAGTGACACCCGGAAGGCTGAAATCAAAATCAGGAACAGGGTATCCTGCCTTGCGGACAAAGGGTCCCAGAATTCCCCCAACGCAGGCATCCACATGAAGCCAGAGATTTTTTTCCTGTGCGACCCGGCCAAGATCTGCGATGGGATCAATCACCCCCATGGAAAACGTCGGGGCGGATGCGTAAAGCAGGATCGTATTTTTATTGATGGCGTTTGATATAGCGTCTACATCGGCTCTGAAATCAGGGCGAGTCGGGACACGCACCACCGTCATGCCCAGGTAATGGGCGGATTTGTTCAGGGCGGGATGCGCTGAAGATGGCGCGATAATTTCCGGTTGTGTGATGTCCGGCTTTTTTTCACGGGCCCAGTCCCGGGCAGCCTTCACAGCCAGGAAAATACTTTCTGTCCCTCCTGATGTCATATGGCCTGCAGCACCTTCCCCATTCAAATTGGAGAGGACCATGGCAATCACTTCCTGTTCCATGGTAAGGATGCTTGGAAAAACAATTTTTCCCAAACCATTTGTTGAAATGAACATTGAGTAGGCCTTTCGGCTTACTTCTTTGACCTCATCATTGGCGTGCCAGACAAAAGCAGAATGACGTCCGTGCTGCCAGTCCAGGTCGTTTTGACTCATTTCAGTCATTTGTTTTTGAAGGTCATCCCATTTTCGGCCCTTTTGAGGAAATTTTGAGTCCATGGTTCGATCCTTTTTTTATCATTTTATTCCATCATGGGGAATTTCTGTTTTTACCACCCACTGTATATCATATCCATTTCAGAAAATATAATTCTTTGTCTCTTCGGCATTCTCTGTGGGGTTTCAACAAATTGTCCAGTTATCTGTTATCAATCTTATGAAAGAAAGCACTTATGGGAAAGGGATGTCACTCTACCGGCAAGAATGTCAATTTTGAGGTTGCCTGCAGCTCAATTTTTTCCCTGTCCATCACCATGGGGATATACTCGAAGTCACGCCACATGCGGGCCTGGTCCCCATAATGAGGGCTGGACCATCTCCCAGACTGGCCGGTTGTGATAACCAGTCCTGCATTGTCGAAATCACCGAAATCAATCACATGTCTCATGGAAGCGCCATGGGTCACCTGATATGGTTTTTGAGATATGTTGGTGTGTGTCCCCGGGTTTACCGTGGAGATGTCGCCCCCGAATTCGTTCATCCCCAGGTTCCAGATCCACTTGAAGGGCGGGATCGTTCCAAGGGTGTGCGTAAACGTGAGGCGATGGATCTTTCCCCATTTCCAGCCGTCAATATCATCTCCCAGGTGGTCCGTCAGGGATGTGTCCGTTTCCAGAAGGCTCTTGATTATGGTCTGGTCCCTGGTCTCTTTTTTTTCTGTGGACGGATCATCAAACCATCCGTGGCTCGAGTCGTCCTGCAGCATGAAAAGAAGGACAGCGGAGACATAGTTCATATTTCCGGAGTCAAGAAATTGCTTGTACAATGCGTTGCTCATCTTGTTTTCAAAAACATTTCTCATCAGGCTGATGGTAAATTCCTGGGCAATGGTGTTGGCAACGCTGTCGACCCCTGTAGATCCATCCCAGTTTTTGAGGCGATTCCGGAAGTCGTCAATCCTTTTGTTGTCAGGGCTCATGTTGTCTGTGGCATCAAGGATATGACGGGCCATTTTGAGACCAAAAATGGAATGGGTATCTTTCTGGATGTCTTTCATGGTGTCATATGTGGCCGGTCCCTTTTCCCGGATAAGTGCTTCTATCCTCATGGCCCTGTATGGCAGGGAAAATGCAGATCCCATGATGGAATAGGGGTAATCAGAATCCCGGAGTTCATTGTTTGCAGAGACAATATACCCTGTATCAGGGTTATAGGCTTCCGGGAGTTCATCAACGGGAATGACGCCGGCCCATTCATATTCGCCCGTCCACCCTGGAACGGGTTCCATTCCATCTCCATTTTGCCTGATGGGTATATGTCCATTGACTCTCATGCCGATGTTGCCATCCTTGTCAACATAGCCCCAGTTCCATACCGGTGTTTTGAAATAGGCGAGCGCCTCTTTGAATTCTTTCCAATTGGATGCTTTCATGAGGTTCATACAGAAGGCCATTTGCCCTTCGGTGTCCCCTTCTATTTTTTTAAATGCCAAAGGGGGATGATCTTTATTCAGATTTGCAGCAATGGCGTTGACAATGGGCCCGTGCCGGCTGATTTTAACGGTGATATCTTTGTGCATCCTCCCTTCTTTGGATTTATAGTAGATTCTTTCCTTAATTATTTTAAAAGGATAATATTGCCCTTTAAAAAGATATTCATCATTGTTATCAGGATTGAGCTTTTCAATGTAAATGTCCTGGGTGTCTGCACCGGTGGTTGTTGCTCCCCAGGCGATATGCCGGTTATGACCGGCGAGAATGACCGGGTACCCTGGAAGGGAAATCCCCATGGCATCGATCCCGTCTCCCTGAAGGTGTACTTCGTACCAGAGTGAAGGCAGGAGAAAGGGCATGTGGTAGTCATTGGCCATGATGGGTTTGCCTGAGCTGGAGCGTTTTCCAGAGACCACCCAGAAATTGCTGTGAATCTGGTTTCCGTGATGGCCTGAGAAAGACGTGAAGATCTGGTCTGCCTCTAAAAGGGAGGCAACCAGATCCGGATGGATTTTGAGTGCCCCTGAATCAACAGGCACCATTGGCGCTATTTTTTGGAGGGTCCCTTCATTTGGTTTTCGAAATCCCGGTAATGCCATATAGGGGCCGTTAAAGGTGAGGGCAGGGAGGAGTTCATGGCCTTTTTTTGGGCCAAGCTCGGCGATGGCGGCTGCCCTGAGGATTTCAAATTTCCAGTTGTGATTGGAGGCATAGGCCTGAAAAATGGACAGGGCGAGAATGTCTTTCATGGTAAAGGCTTCCGGCTGATACCCGAGGATTCGAAATTCAAGGGGCACCTCATTTTGAGTCTCTATGTATGTGTTGAT
>JAUXCK010000120.1 GCA_030618925.1 Desulfobacteraceae bacterium | reverse complement strand
GGCAGACTAGTGCTGTGCCTTCTTTTCCGGTGCTTTTTCAACAGCCTCAGGTAGTTTTACATCTTTTTGCTCTAATTTCTGCTCGGGTGGGACTGCCGTTGATGCCAACACCCATTTCCCTCCCTGCTTCACTATGGAAAGGGTCTCTTCGTATTCAATCTCACCTTCGATTTTAATCCTTGCGCTACCTTCCTCGTTTTCGATGACTGTATAGTCTAAATCTTCAAGATCGACGATGGCACCCTTAAATTTTTCTGAAACAAAATTTTTGCCAAACTCTTCAGGGGTCATTTCCGTATCCCCCCCACACCCCATGAATCCCGCGGTTGTCAGTAATCCGATACAGCCCATCACAAGAAGTCGTTTTTTCATTCTTTTCTCCAAATTGGTTGGTGCCCATCCATGAATTCGCTCTGAGAATCCATTCTGAACAGTTTATAAAATTTGTTAAATGTTCCTGATTTTTGGTCTGTTTGTCAACCCTCATTTCATGATTGGTGTCATCAAAATTTCTATATCCACCTTTATTCTCATCATCCGGCAGATAAAATCAGACACAGGAGGAGTGTCTAAGGGCATTCAAAGCCAATCCGTATTTTTGGGGCGCAGGTGGATCGATAGATGGGGGAAAGACCATAACATCGCTAAATTCTTGACACAATGCTTAGAAACGCGTACCGTTGTTCAACCATTGAAATAAAGGTCACCCATCCACAGACAGCTGTTTTACCCGTGGGTATGCCGGGCAAAAAAATGTCTGGGGGTGGACAACAATATAAATCCAATGGGAGGTGAGTGATGTATACAAAAATTCTGGTGCCCCTGGATGGTTCAGAACGTGCGGAGCAGATTTTGCCCCACGTGGAAGGACTGGCAGAGATGAATAATTCGGAAGTGATTTTCCTCCGGGTCGTCAGGCCGACAGTGATCAGTGATGGATACAAAGGCATTCTCGTTGATGAAAGCAGAGAGGAAGGACATCGACAGGTGGCTGACGCCCTGGTGTATCTTTCTAAAATTGAAGCGAAATGGCGGAAAAAAGGGATTTCTACAAAAAAGTTTTCCGAAATCGGCGCTGTTGTTTCGACAATAATCAAGCTGGCTCAGCAGGAGGCGGTTGACCTGATCGCCATGGCCAGTCACGGCCGGGGGGGGCTTTCTCGGGTATTCTACGGGAGCGTCGCTGCCGGGGTTCTTCAAACAGTGGACCGTCCTTTGCTGTTAATTCGTGCCCGAAATATCGGGTAGTCGTGTGTGGCCTCAGACCTTGTATGGAAAAATCTGTCAAATATGATGTTGTCATCGTCGGCGCCGGCCCGGCAGGCGCTTTTCTTGGATACTCCCTTGCCTGCCATGGTGTAAAAGTTCTCATTATTGATAGGAAGATATTCCCGAGATATAAGCCTTGCGGGGGCGGCCTGACCAGGAGGGCGCTTTCTGAGCTTCCTTTTGACATCAGCCAGGTTGTCGAAGATTATACCTTTACAGCCAACATGCTGTTTCAAAATAAGCTTCTGTTCACAAGGACATTTGACCAGCCAATCATCGGAATGGTGATGCGAGACCGTTTCGACCAGTTCCTGGTGGAAAAGGCGGTCAGCAAGGGTGTCGTTTTTCAGGATGATACTGATTTTAAATCCTTGTCCGGAAACCCGGGGGATTTATGGGTTGAGACATCCAGAGGGACCGTCAATGCACGGGTTATAGCCGGCGCAGACGGCGTAAACAGCCAGGTGGCAAAGGCGCTGGGGCTGGTGATCGGCACCCATGTGATGGCGGCAATTGAAGGGGAGGTCTATTTTCAAGACAGTGATTTAATCGAAAAGTATAAAGGTGCGGTGCACTTTGATTTTGGCGTCATATCTGAGGGATACGGGTGGGTATTTCCTAAAAAAGACCATCTCAGTATGGGGCTGGTCACACTCTCGGGAAGGCTCAAGAATTGGCGGGCCGGGTTTGAATCCTATCTAAATCTCAAACAGCTGAACACATACGCTGACATCAAACCCCTCAAGGGCCATCTGGTGCCGTTCAGATCAAACAAAAGGAACCTCTTTGCAACTCCAGGGGGGCTGATTGTCGGTGATGCGTCGGGGTTTACCGATCCATTAACCGGGGAGGGGATCTTCTATGCGCTAAAAGGCGCTCATATTGCATCATGCGTCATACTGGATTGTCTTGAATCAGGTTATGATGGGATGACCGAATTCAGCGCATTGATTAAAAAGGCGTTTTTAGGGGACCTGATTCGTGCCAACAGATTGTCTTTTCTGCTTTATAAATTTCCGCGGGTGAGTGTTTCAGTTTTGAAAGCTTTTGGAGAGGTGTTATGTGAGAACCAGGTTGAAGTGATTGCCGGCGAGCAGACCTATGGGGAATTATACAATAAGGTATTTAATCCATTGAAAGTATTGTCGATTATGTTTAAGCGGTAACCCCCGTGCCCCGAAGCGTTTGACCCGGCCGATGTCTGCAGACATGCTGTATTCTATCATGGTTTTTCAAGGCAATGCAGCCGATCGCCGGTCTCCTGATCAGCTGCCGAACTTGTGGAGCAGCTGTTTACTGCCCAGAGGTGCTTGTTTCCCCGACTTCGACATCTTCGATATCAGGCAGTTCGTATTCACGGGCGGCAGCAAACAGACATACGATAGCCAAGTATAAACAAAAAAGAGTGACGAGCCCAACAAAAATCAGTAATAATTTTAGCATGTCGATAAATCCATTTAAATTTAAACACTGTTAGAGGTGTATTTCCCCTCTGTGATTGAACTCAAAGATTTGCTTCTATATCAGGTTACAGCAAGAATCATGCCCAATGCGTACAGGTTAAAAAGTTATAAAATTTCAATACGTTATAGTTTTTGCATTAAGGGGAACGCATCAGTTGGGAAAAAGAGTTCTATAATTTATCCAATAAAAGTAATATGATGGGGAGGATCTTATGGATTCAGCGATAGAAACAATATCTGAAAATTCGGTGGGCCGGAAGCTGCCTTTTGGGCTGAAGATGGGATATGGAATTGGGGATATCGGCTGTAATATATTTATTGTCACATCAGGCGTATATCTGCTTTTTTTTCTAACAAATATATTGGGCGTGGAACCTGCTTTGGCCGGGCTGGCGCTTCTTCTTCCGAAATTGTGGGATGTGGTATCTGATCCAATAATGGGTGGTATATCAGATGTCACCCGTTCCAGGATTGGCCGAAGGCGCCCATACCTTATTTTTTCTTCAATACCTTTCGGCATTGTGTTCTTCTTTCTGTTTCGGGCCCCTCATTATAGCTCATCCATCGCCACGGCAACCCATGTGGGGTTGTTATTTGCCCTGGGGTGCACCATTTTTACCATCTATAATGTCCCCTATTCAAGCATGGTGGCTGAAATGTCCGATGATTATAATGAGCGGATGTCGATTACCTCATTTCGCATGATCGGTTCTTCCATAGGTGTTTTACTGGCAGGCGGTCTTGCACTGCCGCTTGTGGAGATGGGCGGCGGCGGTGAAGGGGGCTTCCGGTTTATGGGGCTCATATTCGGCGGTTTAATTGTGGCATTTTGCCTGATATGCGCCTGGGCGACACGGAATGCGAGGACATTGCCTGCCGTAAGGGATGATAAAGTGTCTTTTCGGGGTCAGATAAAAATTGCGTTTAAAAATTTACCGTTTAAATCGCTCATCTCCATGTATGTCTTTCAATCAGTGGCCATGGGTGTGCTCATGGCAGGATTGGTATATTATGTCAAATATGTCATGGATCTGCCGGAAACCGCCATGGGAATTATTTTTCCTGTTTTATTTGTGACAGCCATCCTGTTTATTCCCGTGTGGGTTAAAGTCGGTGTCCGGCTTGGGAAAATTAAAGCCTACACGATTGGGATATGTATCCTGGCAGTGATGCTGGTATCCCTGTTTTTCACAGAGCCTTCTCAAATGGGGATATTTTATGGACAAATGTTTCTGCTGGGCATCGGGTTTTCAAGTTTCCAGCTGTTTCCATTTTCCATGCTGCCGGACACGATTGAGTTTGATGAAATGCAGTCAGGCATGAGACGGGAAGGTGTTTTCTGCGGCATCTGGGCCTGCGGCCAGAAAACTGCTTATTCTGTCGGTCCAGGTATCATGGGATTGATGCTTTCCCGGGCAGGGTTTATTGTGAGTGCGGATGTGCAGCCTGACAGTGTTGAAACCGGTGTACGTGTCGTGTTCTGTCTCCTCACTGCCCTGATGATGTTGATCAGTCTCATACCGTTTTATAAATATGATTTGACGGAAGAGCGGTTTGAAGAAATAAAACAGCTGATCCGGGAGAAATCGTAAAGCTGTCCCTGGATACGGTTTATTTTTTTTTGTTTCTCATTTGTAAGCATGTACTGACAAACTCAACAAACAAGGGGTGCGGATCAAGCGGTCGAGAGATATACTCAGGGTGGAATTGAGTGCCGATGAAAAACGGGTGGTCCGTAATCTCTATCGCCTCTACAATTTTTCCGTCCGGCGAAGTGCCGCAAATGGTTAAACCGGCTTTTTCCAGTTTTTGACGATATTTGTTGTTAAATTCATAACGATGCCGGTGCCGCTCGGAAATGATCTTTTTATTGCCGAACTTTTTCTTGTAGGCGTCGGATAAATTTGTATTTTTTATAATTTTGCAAGGCCAGCCACCCAGCCGAATTGTTCCACCATACTGCTTTTTAGCGAGCAATTTTTTTTGGCCGGGCATAATATGAATAACCGGGCACCGTGTCTTGGGATCCACTTCCTGGCTATTTGCCTTTTTCAGGTGACACACATTCCGGGCAAATTCTATGACTGCCATTTGCATGCCATAGCAAAGACCGAAATAAGGCTTATGATTCTCACGACAATATTTTATGGTGCTTATTTTACCCTCGCTACCTCGAGTACCCCATCCCTGGGGGACAATAATACCATCGTATTTTTCTAATATGTCCGGTCCTTTTTTATCAATTTCATCTGTATTTATCCAGTGCAGGTTTGGATTGCACTTATTGACCACACAGGCGTGTTTTATTGCTTCAATAACAGAAATATAGGAATCTGCGAGGTAAAAATCTCCTGTCGCAAAATATTTGCCGACAATGCCGATATCAGCTTCTTTTTTTGCTTTCCTGGATTGCATGACAATTTTTCGCCAGTCTGACAGGTTTGATTTTTTGGGCTTTAAGCCGAATTTTTTTAATATGCGATTTCCCAGCTGATCTTTTTCAAAATTAAGCGGCACTTCATATATAGATTTGATATCCGGCGCCGAGATAACGTCTTCTGTTGAAATATTGCTGTTAATGGCGATTTTTTTTCGCCTGGGCTCATCAACCCCTATCCTGGATCGTGCAACCACAAAATCCGGCTGTATACCTGCTGAGTTGAGGGTCCGTATGGCATATTGTGTCGGTTTTGTTTTCATCTCACCCACTTTTGCCGGGATCGGCAAATAGCTCACGATCACAAATACAACATCTTCCGGCATTTCAAGCTTCATAAAACGGGCAGCTTCCAAAAACAGCAGGTTCTGATATTCACCAATGGTGCCGCCAATCTCGATAATCATAATCTCTGCTTTTGTTTTTTTGACTGCTTTTGTGATTCTGTCCCTGATTTCCATGGGGATATGGGGCACAACTTCCACACACTTGCCGTCATATTCCAGGTTCCGCTCCCTTTGAATGACGCTCTGATAAACCCTTCCGGTGGTCATGTAATTTTCTTTATAAATGTTTTTGTTCAAAAACCGTTCATAGTTCCCAATATCCTGGTCTGTTTCATCCCCATCTTCGGTCACAAAAACCTCACCGTGTTCGATGGGATTCATCGTACCGGCGTCAACATTTATATAAGGGTCTATTTTTATTGCACTTACATTATATCCTTTTGACAGAAGTATCCTGGCGATCGATGCAGCGGTAATCCCTTTTCCGACCCCGGACATTACCCCTCCAACCACGAAAATATATTTGGTCATCGTTTTTTTCATAATTTATTCTTTTTATGTGTTTAGATGAATACCATAAGGAAGCGAATTTGCATATTTGGTGCAGACGTTTATCCAATACATGACTATTTGTCAAGTCCGCAGTCAGCACTCGGTGTAATTAAAATAGTTGGTCAGCTCCAAATCCCGATCCTAATTTTAATTGCGCAAGTTTCGCACCCCTTGGTGAACGCAATTGGTTGTGTGGCAAGGATGGCGGTTGCATGTTTTGTCGAGTTTTGGGGTGCGAAACTTGAGTTATGATTCCGTAATTATGTAATGATTGACGATTTGGATGCGGCTGAATACCCTGATTCAAAGGCTTTCCGGTTGATATTAATAAAGGCTTTTTTGGTTCGGGTCTGGATGGCTGTCTGAACATCTTCTGCAGAAAGCGGAATGATTCCTGTCTGGATCAGGGCGCCAAGCAGCACCATATTAACGGCCATAATATTTCCTGCTTCAACAGCAAGCGAAGCAGCATCAAATGCAATCAGCCGGGCTGTTTTTTTCTTAATCAGTTTCTGTGCGTCGTCCAAATCCGGATAGGTTCCCCGGCCAATGGCGACGGTAAAGGGGGGAAGCGGTGACAGGTTTGTGATAACAACCGTGCCTGAATTGCATTTGTTCAGGGCCCGCATTGTTTCAGAGGGTTCAAAACTGACGAGGACATCCGCTTCACCGTCTGAAATAATTGTGCTTCGGGCATCGCCGAAGACAATGGCGGATTCCACCACACCGCCCCGTTGCGCCATGCCGTGTATCTCGCTCATCCGGACCGGAATTCCGGAAAGCAGGGATGCTTCTCCCAGCACCCTTGATGCCAGGAGGTTTCCCTGGCCACCCACTGCGACGATAATCAGTCTGGTTGTGTCCATATGTTTATTCCTTCATCGGTGTCCATTCATTAAATATTTTTTCGGAAATCCCAAAAAAATTACGAAGCTGTTTTTTTTACCGGCAAAATTGCTTTTTCAGGACAAATCTGGGCGCAGACCGCACATCCGACACAGGTGCCGGGATTGATTTGGACCGTGTCATTTTCAATAACAAATGCCGGGCAGGCCAGTTCATTGATACAGGTCCTGTGGTTCTTGCATTTTTCAGAGACATAGAACGGCCTGCCCCTGAGTTGTTTGAGACTCTTGGCATAAAGGGAACATTGTTCCTTTGCAATGATGACGGAAACCCCTTTATAATTGACGGCTTCTTTAATCCTGGCGATGCTTTGTTTTAGATTGTAGGGCTTGATGACGGCCACATGCTGCACGCCAATGGCTTTTACGAGATCCTCAACAAGGATCTGATGATACCCTTTGAAATTCAATTTCTCCATGTCAACGCCCGGATTGGGCTGATGCCCGGTCATGGCAGTGGTCTGATTGTCGAGAATGACGAGTGTGAAATCGTGATTGTTAAAGACCCCGTTGATCAGCCCCGGGATGCCTGTATGAAAAAAGGTTGAATCACCGATAAAGGATATCACCTTTTTATCTGTGGCCTGTGAAAACCCGCAGGATGTGCCTATGGAAGATCCCATGCAGATCAGAAAATCTCCCATTGAAAGCGGGGGAAGGAATCCAAGGGTATAGCATCCGATATCTGTTGGATGGATG
>JAUXCK010000118.1 GCA_030618925.1 Desulfobacteraceae bacterium | reverse complement strand
GGTCTGATATGAAATGGTTTTTTTAAAATCATATTTTCCTTCACCATAGATGTCTTCCCCATCAAAGGCGATGGCCGTCTGAAGCGCCGGTGCAGTCGGGGTCCCGTAGGCGGCCGGATTTTTTTTAAGATCCGCTCCAAACTGCTCTTCTTTAAATCTTTCCAAAGCCCTTTTCTGAGCGACAAATACAGCAGGTGAATGAAAAATCTTTCCTTCTTTGTTTATAAAAATGTCGCACTCGTCCATATCACTCCCCGCCTGCCCGGCCTCATCAATGGTGTCAAACCAGGTATTCGTTTCTGAATGATATATCCGCATACGGTCCTTGTCGTTAAACACCATCCCCTGTGCCAGAGAGACCTTGTCCGGCCTTGGATCTTTGTTGTACAGGGCCTGCTTTTCAGCAATCGGGTTCTGGGGTTTTTGCTGGACGGTTTTCCCATTATTTTTCCAAAACATTTCTGAAAACGGCCTGCCGACTTCTTGTAAATGTTTAGGGTCCATCATTTTTCTAAATCTCCTGATTTGAAATTAAGTTAACCCGTCCGGTGTTACGCAATCCATCAGGTTTATCTTCAGACATCGCATTTGCGCTTTTCAGACCGGGGGTATGGATCTAAAAATTCATCTCTCACAGTTTCTCATAAATTGCAACCTCAGACACCAATAACACCCAGCACCTGAATTATACATTTCACCCCCTGTTTCTTCCATTTGATCGCCGACAGGTTGTGATGTCCGGTTACCGTGTATATAAACAATTAAAAATGTTGGTTTACGCCTGAGATTTACTTTACTCGATTGGTATCCTATACACAGCGGTCCTAATCTTAATCGTAATCCTACTCTTAATCAAACAGGATTTGATCTATGAGCAAAACAAATGATTAAGGCTATGATTAAGATCTGGATTTGGAGCTGACCAACATCCTGTATATAGTCCAAAGTTGAAAATATAGCCATAGTATGACATCATGACCAAGGGCATTCAAACTTCCCTCCTGCTGTCCGGGGGCGTAAGGGCAATCTGATGATGAACAACACCAAAAAACCAATTGCATTAAAAAGAGTAAAATATTTTCTTTATACTATCCTCATCAACACGATTCTTGCCGGATTCCTGGTCAGCACCGGCCTCATCACTTTTATCGACAGCTTGATAATTCTCCAGTGCATGGGAATTTCCATATGCATTTGTATACTGATCGCAGACAAGTTTATGCGGCCCTCCCACCCCTTCACACAATTGACCCTGGTTATCATCGCTTCAGCCGTGGGGTCACTCATGGGTGTTTTAATGGTCTCCGTCATCGGGAGAACACCCATCATATTTGACTTTTCTTTCGTTCTGCCATTGATCTCCGCCGGGGTTCTTTTTGGATCCATGGTTAGCTACCTGTTTATCTATCGCCAGGTTATCTATGCCACAAAAATGCTTGTCAGCGAAGAAAGAATAAAGCGGCTTACGAGTGAAAAAAAAGCGCTGGAGAGCAATCTGAAGCTTCTCCAAGCACAAATTGAACCCCACTTTCTATTTAATACCCTGTCCAATATTTTAAGCCTTCTGGACAGGGATCTTACCAAAAGCAAAAGTATGATGGAAGATCTTATTCATTACCTGCGGACATCCCTTTCCAAGACGAGGCAAGAAAATACGACCATCGGCCAGGAGATGGAAATGATACGCGCCTATCTTAATATTTTTAAGGTTCGAATGGAAGACAGGTTAATGTATACTATTGATATCCCTGATCAAATAAAATATTTCAAGTTTCCCCCGATGCTGCTTCAGCCTCTGGTGGAAAATGCGATCAAGCATGGATTAGAGCCCAAAATTGATGGGGGAGAAATAGCCATTACCGGTGAGGAAAAAGGGGATATTCTCCGGCTGACAATTACGGACACCGGCCTGGGTCTCCATGGAAACGGGAATTCAGGATTCGGTCTCAGCAATATCAAAGAACGTCTTCACTCCCTGTTCGGCGATAAGGGACGGTTAATCCTTGAGGAAAATCAGCCCTCTGGAATGAAGGCCATCATTGAGGTTCCCTATGACAGAGATTAAATGCATTATTGCGGATGATGAGAAGCCTCTGAGGCTTTATCTAAAAGAAAAGCTGGCTGTGCTCTGGCCGGAGCTTATCATTTGCGGGGAGGCCAAAAACGGCCCCGAGGCTGTCGAGCTGATCAAAAAAATGAAACCGGAAATCGCTTTTCTGGATATTCGAATGCCTGGCTTTTCCGGGCTGGAAGTCGCAAATGAGATCGCCGGTATCAGCCGGATTGTATTTATCACGGCATACGATCAATACGCCATAGAAGCCTTTGAAAACGAAGCCATTGACTATATATTAAAGCCGGTCTCTGAAAAACGGTTACAAAAAACGATTCAACGGCTGCAACACCAGATCCAGGTCGCCCAGGAACCTGATTCATCAATTGCCGAGACCCTCGAGCGGATGTGGTCTGATCTGAAAAAAAAGGACTCCCAGGAGTATTTGCAGTGGATAAAAGCCCGACACAGAGACGAAATCCGGCTCATTCCCGTGAGCGAGGTATTTTGCTTCAAGGCAGATGACAAATACACTGTGGTTAAAACAAAAGATACGGAACTGCTGATTAAGACGAGCATCAATAAATTGTCTGAAGAATTAGATCCAAAACAATTCTGGCGGATCCACCGGGGGACCATCATCAAGGCAAGCCAGGTTGACCGGGTGAGCCGGTCCATTACCGGTCGATTTGTCATCAGGCTCAAGGACCTTCCGGAACCCCTTACGGTCAGCAGGTCTTACTCCCACCATTTCAAACACATGTGATTCCATCTTGACACAATAGTTGTGTTGAGGCATATTGCTGCGAAGCAAACCAGCCCTCTGAAAAAGATCAAACCCGGGTGAAAAATGTATCACAGACTGCTTTATTTCTGGAAAAAACAGCACCGCATCTTATTTAAAAGCGACCGATTAAAAGCCATGCTGCTTTTCATTTTTCTTTTCTTGTATTCGACCCTGGGATATTTGTACTTTGAACTTGCCATAAGGCCCGATCTGAGTTTAAAGGATGCCATGTGGTGGGCACTGGTCACAATGACAACAGTCGGATATGGTGATTATTTTCCTGTCACCACAGGCGGGCGTTATCTGATCGGCGTCCCGACAATGTTTTTCGGAATCGGATTCTTAGGCTTTATTATTTCAGAGGTGGCTGCCAAATTAATTGAATCCCGTTCAATGAGGTTAAAAGGCATGGTAGATATAAAAGCAAAAGATCACATTCTTATTATCAATTTTAACCGGCTTGAGAATGTTCTGAAACTTATCAGGGAACTCGAATCAGACAGAGCAACCATGAACAAGACAATCTGCCTGATTGATGAAATCCTGCCGGAACTGCCCAAGGAGCTGCAGGCATACAATGTCTTATTTGTTCGCGGGAATCCAACCCGTGAAGATATTTTGAAGCAGGCAAATATAGCGGAAGCGAGTCATGCCATTATTTTATCAAAAGATCCGTCAGACGCCCATTCAGATGACCGGAACCTGGCAACCACCCTTGTTATTGAAAGTTTGAACCCGGATGTCTTTTCCATTGCCGAGGCCATCGATCCTGAAAAAGTTCACCAGATCGAACTTGCCGGCTGTGACAGCGTGGTTTGTGTATCTGAATTGACAGCAAACCTCGTGATTCAGGAATTGCAGGATCCTGGTGTAAAAAATATTATCCATGAACTGACCAGCAATAAATATGGGCCGCAGATCTACCTTGTGCCTGTCATGCAGATGAGAAAATGGGAGTTCAGGGAGCTTGTCTTATGGGGGCTTGACAACAACTACACGGTTCTTGGGCTGATGCGTTCAGGTAAGCCCCTGCTCAACTGCACACCAGCGGAAAAAGTGTCGGATACCGACAAAGCCATTGTCATGGGGCGCGAGCGCCTGGCGGAAATCAATACAGTCGTCTCTTCCCGATCTTAAGGGGAACCATAATGTGCCCAGGCAGAGGCAAGGCGTTTTGATCTGACGGTTTTAGAAAAATTCATTAAGGCCTTATCCCTGTGCCATGCATCCCTTTCATTTTTCTCGACCTTTTCCCAAAATGGCTCAAGGCCGACCATCAGGTGATCCATCATCTGCAATATACCGCCGAGAACAATGTGCCCCCCGGGATCCGACGGATCGCTCATGGCCAGCGTCCTCATGGTCACAACAAGGCTGAGAATCTGCTCTTTCTGTTTCATGGGCCAGTCAAATCGGGTTGCGATACGGAAAAAATACCCCAAAATCGCAGCAGATATATGAATATCTTCTATGGTGCGAAAGGGTTTAATATATTCAGTATATCCATCCCCCGGTAAAAATTGTGTTTCCTGAACATCAACTTCCTTTAACCACAAAACGCCATGACCGATTTCAGGAATGAAAGGCAGGTCCGGCATTCGTTCCACGGTCACACCCGGTTCACCGGCATCTATCCGGACAAGCCGAATATTGTTTCTCCCGTTGTCTCCTGTTCCTGTGGATGCGGCCACCAGGTATAAATCGGCCTCTGCTGCGCCGGTGACAAATTGTTTTCTGCCGTCCAGCTTCCACAAGGACTGACTGCCCTCAGGTTGACGGGTTTGTTTCAAGCGGCTTTTAATCATGCGGGGATGCCCGCCTCCTTTCTCGGAAACACACAAGGCTGGAAAGGCGTCCGGCGGGAGGGATGGAATTACCTGTTGCAGGGCTGAGTGGTAGCCGCCGGCAAACGCATAGGCCGTGCAATCTGCAAGAAAACCACCTGCAATGGCCCGGTCTGCGGTTTCAGGCCACAGGCTTATCTCCTTATCATGCATGGATTTCCAGGCCTTGACGGAAGTCGGTTGTTTTGTGTCTGTTGGTATGGATCGGGACAATAACCAGTCAATGATGGCAAAACGGTTGTGGGTCATGGATATTTACTCCCCAGGGATTGGTCTTTTGTCCTACAGCACCAGTTCATTGATGAACGTGACCAGTTGATTAAGATTTTGGCATTCCCGGACGTCATGGCAGCAATCCTCATAAGTAAAAATTTCACTGTCCCCATGCCCCCAGAACCGCTCTGTTTCAGGGTTGAGCCAGATCACACGCCGGCACTTTTCCCCCATTTCTTCCAAGATGCATTTTTCGGGATTGGTAAAATTTGTCCGTCCGTCTCCAATAATGATCAGCGTTGTTTTTTTATTGAGGATGTCCATGTAATCAATCTTAAAGCGACGAAATGTTAACCCGTAATCCGTTCCTGCATTGTAATCGATATCCGCCTCTTTGAGCACCTTGTCAATCGCCTGATTTATCTCATTGTTTTCAAAAATATCCGTGACTTCATCAAGGCCTGCGATAAAAATAAAGCTGCGGACTCTGGTAAAGCATTCCTGAAGAGAGTACAGCATGTTGAGCATGAATCTGGCCGCAGACCACACTGAGCTGGACACATCGCACAACACCACAATCTTACTTCTTCTGGGCGGCTTTTTCTTGAAAATGATTTCTACCGGGACCCCCTGATATTTTGCTGCCCGGCGAAGGGTTTTTTTGACATCCAGGATTCCCCGGTTTTTTACAGCGTACCGGCGTGTCACCATATCCTTAATCTTTCTGACCAGCTTGCTGATGACATCCCTCATTTCTTCCACTTCCCTGGGCGTCAGCGAACTGAAAGACTGCTCACCCAGCTTGTTGAGATGCTGGTCATAGGATTTTCTTTTTTCTTTCTTTCTCCCCCGCCTTCTGTCCTGATTCAGTAAATTCTGAGCGCTGTCAAGCCTGTCGTTGAAATGGGCGGACAGTGCCTGCCTCGCCTCATATCTGATCCTGTTCCGATTTTCAGTTAAAAACTGCGATACAAACGACCTCATGCTTCCAATTGAGAGCATGATTTCAATGCGGCGGATGAATGGCCTCATATTGATATTGGAACCCTGCCCCTGGTCGCCGTCCGAAGCGTCGATCTGACGTATCTCCTGGAGAAACGCAATCAGGTCCCCTGCCAGAAAGTCCAGCAAAGACCTGGATATCCGGGTCGGGTCAAGATGGTTTTCCAGTTTTTCGAGGATTTTTTCAACCTGATCGACGATTGAGTCAGGGTGGGCATTTCCGGCGTTTTTTCTAAACTCATGAAAAAACAGATGGTAGAGACGGTTGAATTTATCCTGATCCTTGTAATTTTTAGCAAAATTAGACCGCAGAACTGTGGCGAACTGGGGTTCATCCAACGTGTCCACCAGCTTGAGCTGATTCATGCAATCCAATACCTCGGAGGTGGAGACCCTGAGTCCGGCGGCACGGGAAGCGGACACAAATTTTAAAACAAGATTTACCATGGTAATGATGAACAAGCGCTTTTTTAGTGTTCACTCATGATTTTATCGATACTCTCCTTAACCAGATCCACATCTTTGCGGTACTTGCAGATAATATTGAGTGTGTCTGTGACCACATCGGTTGACAGGTCATTCACCTGAAGCATGATAAGAGAATGGGCCCAGTCTAATGTTTCAGAAATACACGGCTTTTTTTTCAGATCAAGATCTCGAATATTTCGAATCGCATCCACCAGCTGGTTTGCCAGATCCTCCTTGATACCCGGAAACTTGAGCTTGACAATCTCCATCTCAAGGTCACGCGTCGGGTAATCGATATACAAATGGATACACCGCCGTTTCAGTGCATCGCTCATGTCCCGGTAATTGTTTGACGTTAAAACCACAAACGGTATACTGACCGCCTTTTTTGTGCCCAGTTCTGGAATTGACACCTGGAAGTCACTCAGTACCTCAAGCAGGAGGGCTTCAAATTCAGGGTCCGATTTATCCACCTCATCGATGAGGAGGACTACCGGCTCTTCAGAACTGATGGCCTGGAGAAGGGGACGGGGCTGGATGAAGCGCTCAGAAAAAAATGCATCGTCCTGGGCAGCAATTTGATCAACTGCATCCTGCAGGGAGCGGGTCCCGGAAATAATGTCATTGATTTTATCCTTGACCATCTGGGTGTAAAGCAGCTGCTTGGCATATTCCCATTCATACAGGGCCTTGGTTTCGTCGAGGCCTTCATAGCATTGCAGCCGAATCATTTCCCGGCCTAAAATTTTGGCAACAGCCTTTGCAAGTTCTGTTTTTCCTACCCCGGCCGGCCCTTCCACCAACACCGGCTTTTGGGTCGCCTCCGCCAGATAAACAACAGTGGCGATCTCCTTTGAGCCGATATATTCGGCTTGCCTTAATTTTTCATTTACTTCCGCGATAGATTTAAACATCATCTTATTGCCCCTTCTATCTATAAAAAAAGAGCATCACCATGGATAGCGTACCGTTTCGTATCATCGAGATAAAAAACTGTTAGAACCCGGTGACGGCTTTTACTTTAATCCATCCATCAGAGCCTTCATTCGCAGATTTTTTGGAAAGAGACCTACTATTTTCATCATTATGGAACCCAACGTGCTGGGAATAATCATTGATTTTCCCTCGAACAGGGCTTTGTAGGCACCTTTTGCCACATCCGGCGCGTCCATGGCGATTGATTTGTCAAACAAGGTCGAATTTTCCATGCCGGCTGCTTTTTGAAACCCGGTTCTAACCGGCGGTGGACAAAGCGTCGTGATCGTGACCGAAGACCTGGTGTGTTTCAGCTCAAAATTGAGGGCTTCGGAAAAATTCAGGG
>JAUXCK010000042.1 GCA_030618925.1 Desulfobacteraceae bacterium | reverse complement strand
CGGAGCGATGACATCTATTGATAAGACTTTTGGCTTTATCCAAAGATCAAAAACAGGTCTCAATACCGCCACACTTGAAAAAAAGACCGGATTTAATAAAAAGAAAGTTCAGAATATTATTTTCAAGTTGAAAAAACAGGGCAAGATCAAGACCAAGACAAAAGGAATCTATATCAAAGCCTAAGCGCTACCGGACAGCATCCACGCTTCTCCTCCCTTTCTTCCCTGGAGAAAGGGAGGGAGGTGCCCATCCTCGAGTCCCTTCTGGACATGAAGTATATCAAAGCATAAACACCCGGTTCATCCCCCCATAGGCCGGATGTGGCATTTCTTCCCTGAACGGACATCAAGAATCGGCTGTAGATATATATTTGAAAGGTACATTTAGAATGCGGAGAAGGGACAGGCGGAATGGTTTGTCATTTTTAAGTATTTTATATATGGTATGGTTTGAATTTACAGCAGGAGACAGATGGGAACCTGGAAATAAAAGGGGTAATGAAATGGGATATCAGGATGCCTGGGCAGCCCTGAACATGGAGATGCCGGGAGTGATTCCGCGTACGGAATACTCGGCAACAGAACATTGGCCTTTGGTTAAAGCTGTTACCGGAATAAATGTTGATTATAAGAGCTCGTTTGAAACAAAAATGCGATCAGCGAAGGCATTTATGGAGGCATGGGATTACGGTTTGGTCTGGAGCACGATGGTGGATGATCAGTATTTGAAAGGGCGGGTAACGAAGATGGGACATGCTGAGTACGCTGCCGGAGGCGTAGATCGGGATGACAATGTCCATTGCCCCTTTGACTCACCGGAAGAAGTGCTCGCTTATGATCCCATGGAGGAGCTCGGGATATATGACAAAAAGGATCTAAGGGAATCCTTTGAAAGTTTTTATGCGTATATGAGCGGTTCTTATTATCAGGATGCTGTTAATATGTCCGGAACCTATATAACACTATTTTCCGGACTGATCAGTATTTTTGGATGGGAAATGCTTCTTTACGCAGGTGGTATGGACAGAGATGCGTTCGGGCGGGTAGTCTCGCGGTATGAAAAATGGATAAGCCAATTTTTTGATGCTTTTGCAGAAACAGATATTCCTGTAATGATGGTGCATGATGATATCGCCTGGACAAGTGGCCCTGTTTTTCACCCAGAGTGGTACAGAAAATATATTTTTCCGGCCTATAAGCGGCTTTGGGCACCGGTCATCGAGTCCGGGAAAAGGTTAATCTTTACCAGTGATGGGGACTATACCCTGTTTTTGGATGATATTGTTGCATGCGGTGCTCACTGTCTTGTCATGGAACCCATGGCCGACATGGCTGTCTTTGCGGAAAAATATGGTAAAACACATGCATTTATAGGCAATGCCGATACCCGTATTCTTTTGAGCGGCAGCAGGGAGGACATTCGCAATGAAGTGAAACGCTGCATAAATATCGGGAAAAGCTGCCCGGGTTTCATCATGGCTGTGGGCAATCATATCCCGGTCAACACACCGGTAGAAAATGCACTCTATTATAATGAGGTTTTCGAGGAATTGAGATGTCGTTAGTGCCTTTGCGTTTCTCTGTTTTTGGATAAAAATAAAGAGAAGACGGGACGCTGAAAAATATTGAGGAACCCTGTTTTTTTCTTGACAAAGTCGTCAATGTTTTTTATTGACAAAGTCATCGATGTTTTTTTTTGATAAAATCATAGCAAGGCTATGATTCACCTTGTAAATTATAGTTGAATTTAATATAACATATTAAAATTATAAAAAAAAGAATAATAGAGTCTGACTGGATAACTTATTTGGAAGGTTGTTTAAAATCATCTTTAGATGACCTGGGTTTTAAACAGGTATAGATGCAGAAGATACAGGTTGTGCGCGTTATCATCCCGTTTTCGGGGTGGTCATGTAATTTTCAGGTATAAGAATACCGGAGACGGATAATGACCGGGCAGGAAAAAGTAGAGGCTCGCAAAATAAAGATTCTCGAGGCTGCCGCGAAAGTGTTTGCAGGAAAAGGATTTCAGGATGCAACGATTTCGGAAATCGCAAATGCTGCCGGAACTTCGGAAGCGACGATTTACGATTACTTCGCCACCAAGGAAGGACTGTTGTTTTCCATCCCATTAGGACCGGTACAGCAGCTTCGAGAAACAGCGGAATTTCATCTCAGGCTCATCAAGGGGGCCGCCAATAAAATCCGTGCCTTTTTGTATCTTCAATTATTATTTTACCGGAATAATCGTGATTTTGCTTCAGTACTCATGCTGATCCTAAAACAAAATAGAAGATTCCTGGACACACAAGCCCATAAAATGATCCGTGAATTTTTAAAAATTTTTGATCACATGATAAAGGAAGGAATGGATTCCGGTGAGTTCAGGTCTGACATCGATCCCTATCTGCTAAGATCAGCCGGACTGGGGGCCATTGAGCATGTGACAACCAACTGGTTGATGCTGGGGCAGCCTGATGATGACGAATTTTTAGGAATGATTGATCCCATGATTGATACTTTAATAATGGGAATCCAAAATATAGAAGAAACGGGTATCTGTCCGTTGGAGTTGAGCAAGATAAAAAAAAATAAAACAGGAGGAGACAAAAAATGACAGAAGCAAAAAAAAAGCTGGTTGAAGTAAAGGCAAAGATGTCCGGTGTGTTTTACAGAAAACCGGCACCGGAAGAACCTTTTTATGTGGAAGTAGGGACCATTGTAAAGAAAAAACAGATTCTCGCGTTGCTGGAAACAATGAAGGTGTTCCAGAAGATTAAATCCCCGGTGAATGGGAAAGTCGTAGAAATTTTCATTGAAAATGAAATTCCGGTAAAAGATGATGAGGTCATGTTTATTATTGAAAAGGAGTAATTGGACATGTTTTTAAAGATTTTGATAGCCAACAGGGGAGAAATTGCACTCAGGGTGATAAGGGCCTGCAGGGAACTGGGGATAAAGAGTGTGGCTGTTTATTCTGAAGCAGATGCCGGCTCTATGCACCTTAAACTGGCTGATGAACAGGTTTGCATCGGTCCGGCGATCAGTACTAAAAGTTATTTAAATATTGAAAATATCATGAAAGCGGCAAAAGAAACAGGTGCTGACGCCGTACATCCGGGATATGGCTATTTGGCGGAAAAGCAGGAATTCGCCATTGAATGTGAAAAGAACGGAATCGTTTTCATCGGGCCGACACCGGCAAATTTAAGCCTGGCAGGCGATAAAATTGCAGCCAAAAGAATCATGGCCGAGGCCGGCGTACCGGTTATACCCGCCAGCCCCGGCAGTATCGATACAATTGAGGAAGCAAAAGAATTTTGCAAGGATATCGGTTACCCTGTCATGGTCAAAGCCTCGGGCGGCGGCGGCGGGAGGGGAATCAAGGTATGCCGGGATGAAGAGACACTTATTGAAGATTTCCCAATGGCAAAAATCGAAGGCAGGACCGCTTTTGGCAATGACGAAGTATACATAGAAAGATTTATCACTGAACCACGGCATATTGAATTTCAGGTGCTGGCTGACAAGTTTGGAAATACGACGCATCTCGGGGAGCGTGAATGTACCATACAGCGTCGTTACCAGAAACTTATTGAAGAGTCTCCATCACCCGCACTGACCCCGGAACTCAGAAAGGAGATGGGCGCCGCTGCAGTCAAGGCCGCCCGGGCTGTCGACTACTTTAATGCCGGGACCGTAGAATTCCTTCTGGATAAGAGTGGAAAATTCTATTTCATGGAGGTCAATTCCAGAATTCAGGTGGAGCATCCGGTGACAGAGCTTACAACCGGCATAGATCTTGTTAAAGAACAGATCAGGCTTTCATCCGGAGAGAAGCTCGGGTACACTTTTGATGACATCAATCTAAGGGGGTGGGCCATGGAGTGCAGGATCAACGCCGAGGATCCTGACAGGAATTTCCTGCCGTCTCCTGGCACGGTCAAAGACTACCATCCCCCGGCAGGATTCGGGGTTCGGCTGGATACCCATCTGTATCAGGGATATGAGTTGCCCATATACTATGATTCATTAATCGCAAAACTCATTTCATACAATCTTACAAGAGAGGGGACGATTCAGGTGATGAAAAGGGCGCTTGAAGAATTCAAAATTGAGCCGCTTAAAACCACCATCCCCCTCTATCTGAAAGTGATGGACGATCCTTTCTTCAGAGAGGGTCAATTTGATACAGGATTTATAGAAAAATTTTTACCTGAAGAGGATGATGACGACGATTATGACGACGACGATGAGGATGAATAAATTTTAATAAGCAAACTGACCGTTTTCATAAATTAAAACCTTTTTGCCGGTGGCCAGCCGGGCCGTAACCCGTTTCTTTTCTGTGTTGACGATATCCCAGTGAAGGGCGGAGTCATTAAAGCCGAGGTTTTTCTTTCGTTCCTTTGTCAGCCGTGACAGATCTCCATCATAGGTATCTGAGTAAGAGGCACCAAGGGCCACATGACAATTCCCGAATTTGCCGCCGTAATTCTCATCAAAAAGGGTATTGGCCATAAATTTGTTGATTTTCGAAAATCGCTTGTCCGTCAAAGAGAACTCACCCAGTTTGTTGGCGCCCTTATCCATGGAAAGCTGTTTTTGGGTAAACACCTTACCTTTTTCAGCGGTTATTTTGACAACCGCTCCTTTTTGAAATTCCAGGCGAACACCCTTGACATAGTTCCCGCTTCGGTAGGAGGGCTGGTCTGCGTAATAGACGCCATTGGTGCCTCGCCAATCCGGTGACATAAAGAGTTCAAAACTCGGAATATTATGGCCGGATAACCCGATCCATTTTCTTTTTTCGCCGGGTGTAATTTCAAGGTCAATCGTGTTGGATTCAATGTGATATGCTTTTACATTCATGCTGTTGAGCCATTTTTTGATGGCGTTTGCCCGTCTATACAATTTCTGCCAATGACTCACCGGGTCAGTCTGGTTCAGGAAGCAGGCTTTTACAATCTGGTTTGTATACGCCTTCATGGAGAGTTTTGCATGCCGGGCAAGTTCTTTGGTCGGAACCATGCATAAGGTCCAGCCAAATTTCCCTTGTTCTTCTCTTCTGGTAAGAATATCTCTCAACGGTTTTCGGGCAATTGCCGCCCTTCCAATGATTGCGGAATCAATGTCACTCAGGTGGGTGATCGACTCCGGGGCGTGCAAAAAAATACTGCCATTCAGGTTTTTAATCAGCTTCTTTTCCCCGGGAGCTTGAAAAACCAGCTGTTTTTGATTGGAGATTTTAAAAAATTGCTTTTCCATGATAGGGGTTTCCATGGCGCGCGGTATTGGATGCCTTCCCATCTTTAACAATTTGGCATGCAGAATTTCAGCAAGCCTTATGGCGGGAAGATGATATCGAACAATGATAATGTCGTTTTTTTTCGCTTTTCCGGACCTGGCTGTTTTAAGACCCCATAAAAGAACATCTGCATATCGATCAAGTTGTTTTTCAGTCAGCATTTTTAGTTCCTTTCAGTATTATGGGTGGTCATCTTTTAAAAAGAGTCGATGGTATTCTGATTCGGTCAGGTGTTTTTTCAACATTCCCGTGATCATAAAAAAGATATCATTCAGGTCTTCATCCGTCATGCACTTTATGATTTTCCCCATCAAAGCATCATCAGAAAATTTTTGAAGGTAATAAATGATCGTGTTTTCGTCAGTCTCACGGTTTAGACCAAAACCCGGAAGGCCTTTGTAGGTTTCAACAAAATCATGGGTATGCTTTGTCATTGTTTCCTCAAATAAAATAAAATTGACTTCATTCATACTGGATCTGAATAATAAAGGAAAAGAAAAATAAGGTCAACCGTCACTTTCGTTTAGAATCTGTTGACGGAAGGGAAAAATCTTATTATTTTATGACCATTGATGATTTTCATCACCCTGCTGCAGAGGGGGATGGAACATATGCTTATGATCTTTCCTGCGATAAAGCGGCATCAAGCCTTAACATCTTGAAAGGAAATAAAATTGAAGCTTACAGACATTCTGCCCCTTGACAAATGGATGGCATTTGAAAAAGAACTGCACACGAGATCCGGTCTTGATGTGAATGTTTTCGATACAGATGGGATCCGAATAACAGAATATAAAGAATGGGTGAACAGACTTTGTCCGGTTGTTAAGGCGCATGACAAGGGGCAGACGTTTATTTGCGCTGTTGCGCATATGAACATCGCAGCTCAGGCAAAACAGGCCAAAAATCCGGTGATTGAAGAATGCGATGGGGGACTTCTCAAAATGGTTGTCCCCATATTTATCAAAGAGGAGTTCATGGGTTCGGTCGGCGCCTGCGGGCTGTTGCTGGATGACGGAGAGGTTGAATCCTTTATGATCAACAAGACAATTGAGATCGATGAATCGGAAGTGGAAAACCTGGCCAAAGATATTAAGCGTGTCACAACCCGGGAGATGGAACTTTTTGGGGAGTATATAAAAGAACAGGTAACAAAAATGGTCAGTAACGTTTAAAAATTTCCAGAAGTTTTCTTTCATACCAGCAGCCGGAAGGAAAACTGTCAATGAATCCGTTGTGCCCGCCATGCTGCTGGATAATCAAATCTATTTGATCATTCAATTCGAGTGCCTGAAAGTGGCCAACAGGAATGATCGGGTCATCTTCGGAAACAATCACCGTTGTCGGGACGGCAATATTTTTTAATGCCTTGCCCGTCAGTGTATACGCGTTGAAATATTCACGGGTGTCTGAATAGTCACTATAGCGTGAAAGCAAAAGGTCCGTTATCTCCCGGCATGAGGTCAATGTTACCAGGTCACTGAAATCGTACCGGTGCGGGAAGAGCTGCTCCTTTTTTAATAAGGATCTTTTCCATTTTTTCAGGAAATACCGTTTCAGGAGCCAGTCATTGTCAATGGCATCTGTGGATGTGTCCGGATCGAGGAGCGGGCTGATGGCTGTGATATGGGCCAGGCGGTCAATTTTTTTTTCAGCACATTTTCTGGCGATGCGTAAAGCAAAATTACCGCCAAGAGAAAACCCAACCAGGAAACAGGGGATGTTGCTGTTCAGCGCTGCAATCTGGTTTGCGGATTCGAAAATTTCGTCCAGCATCGTCACAAAAAAGAGCCCCTGGTTTAAGTGATGACTATTGCCGTGATCCCTGAAGTTTAAACGGAAAATGTCATACCCTTGACCATAAAGGGTTTTTCCGGTACTCAATATATAAGTCGATTCAGCACTTCCTTCCCAGCCTGACAGCAGGATCACCATTCCTTTTGCCGGGGGGCCGCTTTGGGAGGAGATATATCCCTGAAGCCTTATCCCGTTGCCTGCATCGAGGATCATCTCCTGTTCTGCGTCTACCATTGGATTTTTTCCCCATGCCCGTATCCTGATACTAGCCAGAATCGTTTGTGTATATGGATTTCTCAAGTATGGCGGGGGATGAAAGGGTCCGGCAGTCATCATCCAGTACGACCTCCCTGTCTACAATGATCATACACCCTTCAAGTTTGATGTTCAAGTGAGAGCAAGGCATTCCGATTTCATCAAAAGGTAGTCAATCAGTACGGTTTTCGCCTGTCAAGAAAAAAAAATCGATTTGAATTTCCGATAAATGGTCATTCCTGATTGTTTGCAGGCAAATCCCATGGTATACAGGTACACGGGGTTCTTGGCATAGGGGCGTATTTTTTTATTTTTCCAAAATTTCATGAATAGAAAGGAGATGAGAAATGGACTATAGCAAATATAAGTATATCCTGGTGGAACAGGTGGGAAAGATTCTGCGTTTGACATTGAATCGGCCGGATAGTCTCAATGCACTCACCCTTGATATGCATACAGAGGTCACAAATATTTTTTATGACATCCGTCATGACCCGGACATTGATGTGGTCACGATTACGGGTGCGGGCCGCGGATTCTGCGCCGGGGCTGACCTTAACGAGCCGCCGCCCAAAGACAAGGCGAGTTTCGACAAATTGTTTGCCGAGGCACGGACGCTCCTTGTTAATATTCTTGAAATTGAAAAGCCTATTATTGCCGGTGTCAATGGCCCGGCCGCTGGGCTGGGTGTCACCCTGGCTCTTTTTGCCGATATTGTGATCGCCTCGGATCGGGCCAAGCTGGGCGACACCCATGTTAAAATCGGATTGGCTGCCGGTGACGGCGGTGCTGTCATATGGCCCCTTCTCGTTGGTGTAAATAAGGCCAAAGAAATGCTCATGACCGGCCGCGTGATTGATGCCCAGGAGGCGTTGAGAATCGGACTGGTCAATCAAGTGGTGCCGCACGAGGACCTGGATCAGACGGTCATGGACACAGCCCGGGAACTTGCAGGCGGACACAAAATGGCCATTCAGGCGTCAAAGAAGGCGGTTAATCTATATCTCAAATGGATGCTCAACCAGGTGTTCGATTATTCGTGTACAATGGAGTATATTACGGGCTTAAATGTATTTAAACCGCAAGAGTGATCAAAATGAACCTCAAGGGGTTGGATTCATAGAAATCGACAGACTGAGATATTTTTTGTTTTCTTCAAACATCAGTTTTTTATCCACCATCATTTTTAAAAAAGGGATGAGGCGATCCTGGCCAAGGCCCGGAAAATGACTCACTATATTTTCAACTGGCCGGTGTTGTCTGCAATAAAGATACACCTGTCTGGATGTGCCCGCAAGGCGATGCGTCACAGGACCGCCGTTTACCTGCCTGTGGGTAATGATCAGAAAGTCCCGGCCGTCTCTATGGCTAAGAACAGGTGTGTGGGCTGATCCGGAGTGGACGGCGTCGTATATTTTTTTCCAGGCGGCTACTTTTTCTTTTACCGGTTTCCAGAGTTTTTTCTGACGACCGCGATCACCGCGGTATGCCTGGTTTAGAAACCGAACTGACCTGCATATTTTTTCCGGGAATAACACCGAGTAGTTCGGGTGATTATACACCGCTTTGATACCAAACGCCCCGGCATTCTGAATGACGGGACTGCCAAGGCCCAGTTGAAAACGCACAGCTTTCATTGGCCGAAAAGGCAGGGCAAATTCCATGCAGGAAAGGGTTTCTGAAACATCCAGCTCATCACTACCCGGGAAATAAAGGATGAGGTTGGCATAATTCATGATGCCGAGCTCTTCGCAATGCTTCATGACCTCCAGATTCTGGATGGCTGTTGTCCCCTTGTTCAGCTTTTTAAGGAGCCTGGTGCTGAGCGCTTCAATACCGATTTGAATAGAACGGACACCTGCTTTTTTCAGGGTTGCCAGAGAATGCCTTGATGTTGTGGCACGTGTCTCACAGAATAGACTGAGGTCTTTATTGAGGGCGCTGATTTTCGAAAAAATATCATGTGTCTGTTTTAGCGGAAGCACGTTGTCCACAATAGATACGGAAAGTGTTCGGTGCTTCCGGGTCAACGCATCGATTTCATCTGCGACCACAGAGGGTTTTTTTGACCGGTATCCTTCCCACTGCAGGTTGAGGTTGCAGAAGGCGCACCCCGAATGTCCGGATTTTTTTCCTTTTCTTCGCCACCAGCATCCCCGGGATATCTCAACAGGGATCGTGGGGAAAAATTTTTTGTCAGGCGCAAACGTGTCAAGCAGATGAAAATAATCGTTATAATCGGGTGCCGGCAGGTCATTCAGGGTCTCCAGCTGGCAAAAGCCTGACAGGTGCCTGGATTCCAGGGATCCGGATGTAACAACGCCCGGGATGGAAGGGGATACTTCATCCTCCGGACAGGCGCTGAGGTGGGAGACCAGGCGGCTTAACGGAAGTTCGCCTTCCCCGGCTATGATCATGTTTATTTCAGGGAAGTGCCTGAACACATCAGGTGATGAAAGCCCTGAGAAAGAAGAGCCACCGGCAATCATAACAAGGTCCGGACACAGGGTTTTAATTTTTCTGATAAAATAGAGGGTTGATGTGAGCTGACAGAGACATACTGAAAATCCTGCCAGTCTGAATTGTTTCCAGTCAATGCCGCCAATAATGTCATCGGAGACCTTTTTGACAATAGACGTCAAGTTGTCAAAATCAATGTTTCGAATCACGTTGTTGTTTGATGTCAGTCTGCAGAACAGCTTTTTTATTTTCTCCGAACGTTCGGGGAATAAGGCAGCTGCATAAATGGTTTCTGCTACCCATGATTTTTTAGATATTGCCTGGTATTGCTCATACCCTATGGCTTCTGCTATCTTTAAATAGAAATGGTGGGTTTCAATTGTAAGAAGAGGAAACTGATTCTTCAAGTAGGCCTTTAAAGTGCCCAACTGGATGGAAGGGCGATTGTAAAGCGGCCACGGGGTCGAGAACAGACCCACCTTTTTTGAAGCAGACGCTGGATGATGTGTCATCAGTATTTAAACCCCATCCTTGCAGCTTACATGTTTTGTCGAGTTTTGCACCAATTCAAGGGTGCGAAATTTGGATTAAGATTACGATTAAGATTACGATTACGATTAAGATTACGATCAGGACTATTTGGCGCTAAAGATAATGGTTTCGTTGTTTCGAAGCTAAGACACCCATGCCCTCCGGGCTAAATTCAAAACCTGATCCTTTGGGCCAGGATCTTTATATGGTTTTATTTATATCTTGTCAAACATGGAAAAGGGGAGCCAGGGGCTCCCCTTTTTGCGGAGTTGGAGGGGTGTCAGGAGGATGAAGGAGTTTTCTTTTGTTTGCGGGTCCGTTCGGTTTCTTGATTTTATATACAGCAATTGATGTGCCACAGGGGGGCAGACAGGGGTAATATTAATATAATATACTGATTTTAATGTTTATTTTTTTATCCAGGTTGATTTATGGCAGGGCTGCCATTGGGGAAGACCCGGCAGGTGGATACGGATTACCCATGCTTGGGGTCAGTAAGGATTCAAAGTGAGTCATTTGTATCCAGTGCATTGCGCATGGCAGAAAGCGTAAAATTTATGGCGCCAGGGGGTAGGGCATAGGCCACAGGGCATATGGAAGTCATGGAAATTCAGGGTTGCGTGAATGAGGGCTGGGGCGGCGCCATCTGGACGGATGGCATCCTTTGCTTCAGACTCTGGAGAAACATCAGGTCTTTTCGGCTCCGATCGGCCATCCGGGCCTCAACATCTTCTTTTCCCAGGCCCATTAAAATTTTATAGACATTATATTTTGTTTTGCAGAAATAAATGTCAAATGGTTCGGTCCTGGCTTCACCTCGAAAAATCCTGATGCCGGGGACTTCGTCCGTTTGAATATATTCATAATCCGTGTTCAGCAGCAGGGGTTCGATATCATGCTTGTTCTGCCAGGGGATACAGGCACCGAACATTCCGAGGGTGGCATCCATAATTGATTTCACTTTTTCCGTGACCCCGCCCACGGCCAGGATAATGTCGCCGGTTAGCGAGCCGGTAACACCGTAGCGCTGATTCACAGGCTGCCGGATATAATCTGAAATCAGACCCACATCCATGGCCGCTGATGCGCTGTCACCCTCAACTCCGCTGTGGGCCTGGATGTATTCCACATGCATTTCATAGTTGATGACAGGGGCTTTGATTTTTTTAAATATTTTTTTAATGGAGGCCCGGACATTCTGGGCGGCGGCTTTGGCGATATCACCCGTTTTGCCGGGCGCAGCCACGGTATCCGAGCCACCGGTATCGATTTGACAGTGAATGGGCAAGGGTTGACCGTACATGGCGCCGCTTGATTTTGACTGAATAACAGCAAGGCCGACAACATACCCGATAGCGTCCGTCATTGACCCGATATATTGTTTGAGGCTTTTCTTATGTTCAAACATGTCCCGGGTCATGGCACCTTCCAGACTCAGGTGCTCTTCAAGGGCGCGTCGAACATGAACAGGCTCAACCAACATCGAATTGTCAAGGATTGCCTCAAATTCTGATAATTTTATGATGCCGTTGACGGGCCTCAGGATACTGCTTAATTTCTTGTCTGAAGCCCGGCAGCGCAGCTCTTTGATGATTTCCAAAACAGCCTGTTTTGAAAAATCCCTTTCTTTCAGTTTATACTCTGCGGGAAGCGGTGTGCCGAAGATTTGTTCGCTTCTCTTTTCTACACGGACATTCCAGACTAGTTTCTCTTTTAT
>JAUXCK010000341.1 GCA_030618925.1 Desulfobacteraceae bacterium | reverse complement strand
GGTCAACCCTTTTGTCGCTTTACCCCTGATTCTTATAGTGGCGTACCGTGCGAAGTAGGCGCCGGTGAGTCGTTCTCTCATCCACAAGATGTCTGTCTCTGAATTTATTTCACTGGCAGCTATTTTGAAAGCCAGTCCATTGCAGGAGCCGCCGCGGTCTAAAGCCAGCATCAGCCCAGGATGTTCAGGACTGCCCCTGCCGATGGTGAGGCTGAGACAGAAGCGTCGATGGAAACCGTATAGCTTGGCGGGCTGTTTTTCGATATAATTAAACGCCGGGTTCCAGAGCAATGACCCATAGCCAAATACCCAGAGGTCTTTTCCAGGCGTCAGCTGTTCAAGAAAATGCAGCCGGTCTTCCTCTCGCTCTTCATGGGTTAAGGCTTCGAAGTGCCCATGCCGGCGCATTTCATTGATAATGAAGTCCAACCGGTCCCGGGTAAAATCCTCTCGTTTCAACATTGAAGCGTTTCCTGAATTTAAAGACTATTTTGATGGTTTAGAAAAAGAAAAGGTCATTCCGGACATGCGACAGGGCCGGAATCCGTTCCCGCACCTCTTGCAAATAGTTTAGGTCACAGTCTGCAGTGACAACCCCTTCTCCCTCAGGGGCCTGTGACAATATCGTCCCCCAGGGATCAATAATGGCTGAATGCCCGTAGGTTAGACGCTTGCCGTCGCTTCCGTCCTGAGCCGGGGCCAGTATGTAAACCTGATTTTCAATGGCCCGGGCTTGAAGCAGCGGGTACCAGTGATCTTTGCCCGTCATAAGGGTAAAGGCTGAGGGAATAAAAATGAAGTCTGCGCCATTCAGCGCGAGTTGCCGGAACAGTTCAGGAAATCGGAGATCATAACAAATGCTGAGTCCAAATCTGACCCCTTCAAGTTCCCGCACAACCATTTCTTTTCCAGGGCTGATATAATCAGACTCCCGATATGCAGGGCTGCCAGGAAGGTCTACATCAAACAAATGGATCTTACGGTAAATTCCCGCGATGTTTCCCGCAGGATCGATAATGACACTGGTATTGAAGGGTTTGCCACCCCCTTTTTTACGGGTTTCCAGAAAGCTGCCCCCCAAAAGGATCAGGGATCTGTCTTTGGCGATCTTTTTCAGCCGGGTGACAATAGGACCGTTCAAATCCTGGGCAATCTTTGCCCGGTCTTTATCAGACCCTATGAAAGCAAAATTTTCCGGCAGTGCCGCGACCCTGGCACCGCGATCTGATGCCTCCAGGATGAGACTTTCTGCCTGTTGAAGATTCCGTTCCAGATCCCCTGTGGAGTTCATTTGAATGACGGCGACGCGTAACATCTTATCTTTATTCATTTATTCATCTCCAAGATGAGTCAATGGCCAACCTGTTCCCTCAGAACGTCGTTATAAAAATATACTTAAAAGTCAGGTGTATGTCAAACAGGGGTCATATGGGGAGAAAATTATGTGTCATTAAAGCCCTTGGTCAGCGCCTAATTCCGATCTTAATCTTTAATTGCACCCGGTCCCGGGAAACAAATGTCAAATTATTATATTGACAGGATGAAATCGGCTTATTATATTATGACCGAACATTCGGTCGATAAAAATTATTGTTACTGGCTATGAAAATATTTGATATAAACTGTTATAAAAAAAGAGATATTATATATATCCTTTTTATGACCAGACAGTCAACTTTATGGAGATACCCATATGAGTCCTAAGCGGGTAGATAAGGAAGTCCGGAAAAAAGAGATCCTTCATGCAGCCATGCACGCAATGGCCCGAAAAGGCGTCAACGTCATTAAAATCGATCAAATTGCCGCGGCCGCAGGGATTGGAAAAGGGACGATTTACGAATATTTTTCAAGTAAAGAGGAGATATTCGGAGCGGCGATGGCCCAATTTCTGGAAAAGATTGAGAATATTCAGGCCAAAAAACTGTTCAGAGCCACAACGCCCCAGGAAAAAATTAAGGCCATCATAGACAGCTGGGTCGAGGCAACCAATACCATGGCACATGATGACTTGAAGCTTCTGATAGACCTCTGGGCCGAGGGTATCCGCCAGAGTAATCCTGAATTGAAAAAGATATTTGACATGAAGAAAATATACTATGAGTACAGGGAGATTGTATCCGCCATCATCAGGGATGGTATCAATGCCGGTGTTTTCAGAGATGTCGAGGTAGAGGTCGTCTCCGGGATTTTTCTTGCATCCGTGGACGGGCTGATGATCCAGTGGCTGCTCGACAAGGAGAGCGTGGATATCAGGAAAACAGCGAATACACTCTACGATACATTCATGCAGGGGATCGCGTTACAAAGAGAATCGGGAAATTTATAATGTCAGGAGGTGTGCCATGCTGAAACATGTTTTGACCGCAGTTGTCATCCTGTTCCTGTCGGCAGCTTTTTCCAATGCCCAGGAAATGACAGCATCGGAGATCGTTCATAAGGCAAATGAGCTTCTCAACCAGGAAACGGTTTTTGCAAAAGCCAAAATGACCATCAATACGACGTCCGGTCAAAAACGGGCGCTTTTTTATGACTCATGGTCAAAGGACCGCGGCAGAAAGAACCTTATCCGGTATACAGGACCGAGAAGGGTGAAAGGTCAGGCCATGCTGATGCTGAACAACTCTGATGACATCTGGAGCTATTTTCCCAGGACAAACCGGGTGCGAAAGCTCGCCACACATGCGAAGAAGCAGAAAATGCAGGGGAGTGATTTCTCTTATGAGGATATGGGGTCAGGGGATAGTTTTTTAACGGATTTTACACACGCCCGAAAAGAAGATGAAAAAAAATCAGGCCATGACTGTTTCAAGATAGAGTTGATGAAGAAGCCGGATGTCGACTCGAACTATTCAAGAATGATGGCATGGATAGACAAGGGAAACTATGTGATCTGGGCCATTGACTACTTTGATGAAAAGGACAGTTCTTTGCGGATCAAAACACTTCTGCAGGCCGATCTCAAGATGATTGACAATGTGCCGACCCCCTTAAAGATGACAATGAAAAATCATCTGGACAATACAGAGACAGTTAATGAATTTTTGGAAATTAACTATAACATGCAGCTCGATGATGCCATGTTTACGGAACGGGGGTTAAAAAAATGACGGGTGTCAGAAAAGTCGTCATGGTGACATGGGTGCCCTTGCTGATCCTGTTCACCATGGCACAGGATCTGCCGGCACAGGACAGGCAAATTGACATTTTCGGGTATTTTGAGCCACAGTTTGCAGGGTTTGATGTGAATGACGGGTACCAGCAGTTCTCTTCCAATAAGCTGAGGGTGGATTTTGCGGGATCCTATGACGAAAATTTGACGTTTGCTGCCAATGTGAATCTTTTTGTATACTTTGGAACCACGACCTATAAGATCATTGACTACCTGCCGGACAGGGTTGTCGAGCCGCTGCCGCCCCCTGTCATTGACCTTCTGTCTGAGCCGGTCGATTATCTTGAAAACAGGACCGATCTGGACAATGCCTATATTAAAATGGCTTTTCACCGGCTTGACCTGACCGTGGGAAAGCAGCAGATTTCACCTGGCACAGGCTATTTCTGGAACCCGACAGATGTTCTCAATATCAAGGACATTCTCGACCCCACATATGAACAGCCCGGCCACAATGGCGCGCGGGTGGATATCCCCTTGTGGGACAGATTTAATGTCATGCTGCTGTACAATGCCCGGGAAGATTTTAAACAGTCCTGGAAAATCGCCGGAGTTAAGGTAAACCTGGGACACTTTGATGTATCCATTACGGG
>JAUXCK010000330.1 GCA_030618925.1 Desulfobacteraceae bacterium | reverse complement strand
TGATCACAAGGAAAGATACTTCCCAAAAATTTTCCTCTGTAAAAATTAAAGCGGCGCCCAGCAGCATTGCGGACAAAAAGACCGACAAAAACCCACCGGCAAAAGAAGCCATCATGACGGTAACGTGCTTTTTATTGAGCAAAGGGCTAAACAGGTAATAACAAAAAACAGCAGGCAGCGCCATGATGACGGTGTTGACGCCCAACACCGTCACCCCGCCGAATTGAAAAAAAAGTGCCTGAAGTGTCAATGCCACAAGAATTGCAGGGAAAGCTGCCCACCCCAGCAGCAGGCCCAACACCCCGTTTAAAATAAGATGCGCACTGGATGGCCCGATATTGACATGAATGAGTGATGCCACAAAAAAAGCGGATGACAAAATACCGACCCGGGCAATCCTGTCATAATCCATCCTTTTCAGACCGATTGCCGTCCCTGCTGCAGCAAGCCCACCGCCGAACAGGAGAACCGGCCCGGACAACACACCTTCTGATATGTGCATAAAAACTCCTCAATTCAGAACTTCTGACCCGCGAAAAAAACTTTATGGAAAAATAGAATTGATTCTCTGTCATCCTTTAGGTTAAATTCAGCAGTTATGAAATATGTGGAGGTGGCTTCCACACTTTTACCCCCATACCCGAAACATAACACTTATCGTTATTAATACTCAATACAATTATGATATGCTTGCCCATAACCCTTGATATGGAGTTCACTTTGAGATGATTCAACCCATTTGGACGTTTAACGCATACGGAAAGGAGCCACGATGACATCCAAACGCTTTATTGATTTAAGCATCAGCATTGAAGCAGATCTCCCCAGTGACCCTCCTGATATGATTCCCAAAATAGACTATACGGATCATGCAAAAGGTGCCGAACAGATGAAAACGTTTTTTCAGGGAGTCAAAATAGAACAGTTGCCCGAAAGTCTTGGCTGGGCGATTGAAACGATACAGCTCACCACCCATTCGGGCACGCATCTTGACGCACCCTATCATTACCACCCTTTCATGGACAGGGGAAAACGGGCATTAACCATTGATGAGATTCCCCTTGAATGGTGCTTTAATGACGGTGTGCTGCTCGATTTCAGCAGAAAGGCTGACGGGGAACGGATCACCGCAGCCGATGTGGAGACCGAGCTCGACCATATCGGAGTTGTACTCAAGGAACTGGATATTGTTCTTGTGCGTACGGGAGCCGATAAATTCTGGGGAACACCTGAATATCTGATTAAAGGTGCTGGAATGACACGGGAATCCACACTTTTCCTTCTGGACAAGGGGGTGAAGGTTGTGGGCATTGATGCCTGGTCCTGGGATCGTCCCCTGCCCCTTCTGGCAAAAGAGTTTCAGGAGACCGGTGATCCGGCAGTCATATGGGAAGCGCATTTTGCCGGCATAGAAAAAGGCTATTGCCACATGGAAAAAATGGCCCACCTGGACAAAATCGGTCAGCCATCCGGTTTTAAGGTGGCGTGCTTTCCGGTTAAAATAAAAGCAGCTTCTGCCGGCTGGACCAGGGCTGTTGCCATCATAGAAGAGTATTGTTGAGTCTAAAGAATAGATTCAATCGCCTTCAGCCGGGACAGAAGCGGCGGGTGGGAATAGTTCAAAAATACATAAAATGGATGCGGCGTAAGGTTGGAAAGATTGCTGACTGAAAGTTTCTTGAGCGAATCCGAAAGAGATGTGGCCTCCCCGGTGGTTTCAACGGCAAATCGATCTGCCTCATATTCATTTTTTCTTGAATAGTATTGCATGAAAATGCCCACGAACAGATCAATGGGCGCATACAGCATCCCGAAAAAGATCAACCCTGCATATACAGATTGATGCGGCATGTAAAAGGCGTCAAAAAGCGCCTGAAAGGTCATAAAAAACGACATAAGGAAAAAAATGACCCCCGCCTGGATGATATTGAGGCCTAACATCTTCAGGATATGCCTGTTTTTATAATGGGCCATCTCATGTGCCAGAACTGCCACAAGCTCTGGAACTGAGTGCTGGCTGATCAGGGTGTCAAACAGGACAATCCGTCTGTGCTTCCCAAAACCGGTAAAAAAGGCATTGGCCTTTCGGGACCGCCTGGACCCGTCCATGATAACCACATTTTCCAGAGGAAACTTGATGGATTCGGCATATGACATAATCGCATTCTTGAGTTCCCCTTCCTCAATAGGGTTGAATTTATTAAAAAGGGGCATGATCCATGTCGGGGCGACAAGCTGAATCACAAACATAAAAACGATAACGCTGATCCAGCAGTACCACCAGGCATTCGCGCCGGCGTATTCAAAAAAACCGAGTAACCCTGAAAGCAGCGGGATACCCAGGGCAAGGGAAAGGATCACCCCCTTGACTCTGTCCAGGAAAAAAGTGGTCCAGGAGGTCTGATTGAATCCAAATCGTTCCTCAATACCAAAGGTTGAATATATACTGAACGGAAAATTTATCAGGGATCGAATTGAGATTAAAATCCCCATGTAAATCAGGCCGGTCACCACAGGGCCGAACGAGAATGACCGAACCCATAGGTCCAGCATTGGAAATCCCTTCCCAAACCATACGACCAAGACAATAAAGAGATTAATGATGGATACAATCCAGCTAAACCGGGTGTTTACTTTAAGGTATGCCTGTGACTTTCGATAACTTTCCGGATCGTGCAGACCGTGAAACGCTTTTGGAAGCTCAGAACGAAGTCTGCGGAGATTCAGATAATCGGCCAAACCATTCAGAATCAGATCACTTGTTATTGCGATGAGAATGACAATGGCGATAAAATTCATTTGATAAAAATATGCGGAAATATGGAAAAATAGTCATTCATGGATGGGCATTAGCGGTTAATTCTATCTCTGAGCTTTCCCGAACATGTGAAGGTAACCACTTTTCTTTCGTCAAGCATCATATCTTCACCTGTTGCCGGATTTCTCCCCCGCCGCTTATTTTTTTCTTTTACACAAAATTTCCCAAATCCGCTTATCATGATATCCTCTCCACTTTCCAGCGTTTTTTTGATCAGCTCAAGAAGGGTTTCGGTCAATTGAACGGATCTGTTACGAGGAAAGCCAAGTGAATCCTGAATCGAATCAACAATCTGATTTTTTGTAAGCGCCATGAATCGGGTACTCCTCTAAAAATGAAAAAAAATTATGTCAAACCAATTAAAACAATAAGAGATACCTACTTTCGGTTATCTGTTTTGTCAAGTAATGATGTAATTTTTTCAATATTTTATCATTTCAACTGCACTGGAGGCGGCAATTGAAAAAACGAATCAATTTCGATAAGGACAACTTTCAAACCATAGATAAAGGAACTGAATCACGACCAGGCGGATGTCAAATTTTTTATAATGGCCGAATATAACCGAAATTTCCGACCGAGTCAAATGGAGAAAATTAAAATCCAAATTAAAAAGCGGTCCGTTTATGACCTTTTTTGATATCAGCGGTCATCAGCAATACAAAATACGCTGAAAGTGACCCGAGGAAAATAGTGGCAATATCTATCCAGTCAAAGGTGCCGCTGCGGAAATAATTTTCGGTATTTTCCAAAAACGGAATCCCGGAAAACCATGAAGGAACCCATTTTACAGCCGTCTCACTGAATTTTTGACCGAATTCAAACACACTATCGATCATAAACCAGCACAGGGTGATGATCAGGTACCCTTTTTTGCGGCAATTTATCAGACCGGCCGTAATTAATATAAAGGCAAACACATGGGTAAATGTCGGGAGACTGGCACCGAACCGGCCAAACAGGCTGGGGAGGGTATCATGAAGGCTGATATCAACCTTGCTTTCCGACACAAAATAGGTTTGATCCGGTGCCCGGTCCACCAGATATACCAGTGCGCCCAGCATAAGAACCACAAGTCCGATAAGTATTTGATATTTATTTATATATTGAGATGTCCCTGATTTCATTGGCTCAACCGCTTTCCATGATTCACAAAGGTTTCCAGGAATATATTTCTC
>JAUXCK010000073.1 GCA_030618925.1 Desulfobacteraceae bacterium | reverse complement strand
GCTTGGCCTCCGACTTAGGCCGGCGTTGAATATGCACCGAGCCCGGACGGTGATCCGAATGTCAACTACGTTCTCACACCCCAAGTCAGTCTCATTATCCAGGACAGAATTTTCCGGGCCGGCATCGGTGTCTTGTGGAGCTATGTTGCACGCGAATCAACCGACCTGGAAACCCCTTCAGAAGAGATCCCTCCGGAAGAAATCATCGACGGGTGGTCAAGCCCTTACTATCAGTTCAATATCGGTCTTAATTTTCCGTTTTTAGAACGGTTTTCGGTTGGCATCGACAGCTACTATGTTTTTGAAAAATGGGGGAAATTAAAAGAGTTCGATATCGGCGACATAGAATTCGGTGCATCCTTCAGTGTGAAATTTTAAAGGAATGCGGCGTTCACATTCGACAGTCAATATTCGCTCTTAAAAAACGGTTTCTACACTATCTTGAAATACCCTGTCTTAAAATAATAGACCGCAGCCGCACGTCATTCTCCGTCCTGCTTTCTAAGGCCTTCAATCAGGGCCTTCATATCTTCCGGAACAGGTGCTTCAAACTGCATGGGTTCATTTGTTTTGGGGTGTTTCAGGCTGAGACGCCAGGCATGGAGCATTTGGCGGGAAACACCTTTCATTAAACGCCCGGCCCTCTTTTCCTTTTTAAATTTCTGTATTGTCTTCCGACCCCCATAAACCGGATCCCCCACAATGGCGTGATGAATTGCGGTACAGTGAACCCGGATCTGATGGGTTCTCCCGGTTTTCAGCCTGATGTCTAATAATGCAAACCCGTTAAGGCGCTCCCTCACCTGCCAGTCTGTTTCAGCGCTCCTGGGCTTATGGCTGTGGACCGACATTTTTTTTCGATCACTGGGATGACGCCCGACAGGAAGCCGAATTGTGCCGGCATCTTTTTTGGGTTCCCCATAAACAACACACAAATAACGTTTGTCTACCTGTCTTGATTTAAACTGGGAGGCCAGATGGATGTGGGCGTCTTGATTCTTGGCAACCGCCAGGACCCCGGATGTGTCTTTGTCAAGACGATGGACAATCCCGGGTCTGAGCGTTCCCCCGATACCCGAAAGATCGGGGCAGTGAAATAAAAGGCCGTTTACCAGTGTCCCGCTATAATGGCCGGGTGCCGGGTGCACAACAATTCCCGGCGCTTTGTCCAGTATGATAATGGTTTCATCTTCAAAAAGAATGCTGAGGGGGATGGGTTCCGGCTGAAATGCCATTGGTTCGGGGAGGGGGATGATGCCTTCAATAATGTCTCCGGGCTTGATACGATACCCGGGTTTTTTGACGGATCCGGACACACGGATCAGCCCCTTTTGGAGAAGAGATGCTGCGGTCTTTCTGGAACAGGCAGAGATGCTCGATGCAACGAAATAGTCCAATCGCGTGTCTGTATCAACTTCAGCCGCAATTATGGTAAAGAACCCTTCTTCATCAGGCATGAGCTGAATGACCGGATATTATTGGGTTGCAAAAAGAGATTCGATCTCTGCCATGACGGTACTTTCGTCTTTGTCTTTTGCAGTACAAAGCTCTTTCAAAAGCAAGCCCTGAGCAGTATCAAGGAGTTTGCGTTCGCCAAACGAAAGATCTTTATTTAACTTGAGGAGAAACAGATCCCTGAATACTTCTGCCACATCATAAAGAGATCCTGTTTTAATTTTGTCCATATACTCCCGATATCTGCGATTCCATGTCTGGTTGTCAATGGAGTTTACCCGTTTTTTCTGCATGACTTTATAGACTTTCTTAACATCCTCCTTGGGGATGACACCTCTTAAGCCTACTGATTCAACATTTTTTGTCGGAATCATAATGACCATGCCGTTTTCAAGGATTTTCATGATATAAAAATCCTGTCTGTTCCCTCCAATCTCCCGACTCTCGATGGCCTCGATACGACCGACACCATGAGCCGGATAAACCGCCAGCTCACCTGGAGTAAATTCACGACTGACTTCCTCTTGCCTGAGTGCCTTTTCCACCATTTTCCCCACCACGTCATCTTGTTAAGAAACAAAGGTTCCTGTGACCAACGACCCGCAATAATCAACATATCGTTACCGATTTATCGATGTTTAGCACATTTTCATAAATGAATCAACAAAAAAAGGGACCGGCTTTGACACGCCGATCCCTTTAGGGTTATTGGGTTAATAAAAGCGTTCTCTTACAATAAAAACGGTACCATCAGCAGTGCAACAACATTCAGGATTTTGATCATGGGATTGATCGCAGGCCCGGCTGTATCCTTGTAAGGATCGCCCACAGTGTCGCCGGTAACAGCCGCTTTGTGTGCATCGCTGCCTTTGCCGCCGAGATTGCCATCTTCAATGTATTTCTTTGCATTGTCCCATGCCGCACCACCGGTGGTCATGGAAATTGCAAGAAATAGACCGGTAATGATACTCCCGATCAGAAGCCCGCCGAGCGCGATCTTGCCGAGAAGAACCCCGACCAGGATCGGTGCAATGACCGGCAGGAGTGCAGGAACAATCATCTCCCTAAGTGCAAACTGAGTCACGATGTCCACACAGGCAGCATAATCCGGCTTTGCGGTGCCTTCCATGATCCCCGGAATTTCACGGAACTGACGCCTTACCTCATCAACAACAGCAGCGCCTGCCCTGCCCACAGCTTTCATGGCAATGGAGGCAAAAAGGAAAGGCAGAAGACCGCCAATAAAAAGGCCGATAATAACGTCCACATCGGAAAGGTCAAATCGAATGGCGCTGCCTTCTTCGCCGTGGAGTTGAAACTCCATGACATAAGATGCAAAAAGGACCAGTGCCGCAAGTCCGGCAGAACCGATGGCATACCCTTTGGTGACAGCCTTTGTGGTATTTCCGACTGCATCGAGGGGATCCGTGATGGCACGAACACTCTCATCCATGCCCGCCATTTCAGCAATTCCGCCTGCATTGTCTGTAATCGGACCATACGCGTCGATGGCGATCACCATACCTGTCATGGAAAGCATGGATACCGCAGCCATGGCAATTCCGTAAAGACCGGCAAAGTGATAGGAAAGACCGATACTGAGGCAGATGGCCAGAACCGGCGCAGCCGTCGCCTCCATGCTGACGGCAAGACCGGCGATGATATTTGTTCCATGACCGGTTGTAGACGCTTCGGCAATGTCTTTCACCGGTTTATAGATCCCGGTGTAATACTCTGTGATGATAACAATAACCACGGTCAAAACAAGACCGATCAAGGTGCAATAATAAATATTCATGGCGCTGATGCCGGGCACTTCCGTCATAAACTTCTGGACGGCAAAGTAGAAAACCACACCTGAGATGATGGCTGCCCCGAACATGCCTTTGTAAAGCGCGCCCATGATATACTCGCTTTTGCCAAGGCGGACAAAAAATACCGCGATGATGGATGAAATAATTGAGATGGCGCCGAGAAGCAGCGGAAACATTGTGACCATTTCAAGGTTTGGGAAAAGAAGACTGCCCAGGAGCATCGCTGCAACTGCAGTGATTGCATAGGTTTCAAAAAGGTCAGCCGCCATGCCGGCACAGTCGCCGACATTATCGCCGACATTATCCGCAATGGTGGCCGGGTTCCGGGGGTCATCCTCTGGGATACCCGCCTCAACCTTGCCAACCAGATCAGCCCCGACATCCGCACCCTTGGTAAAGATGCCGCCGCCAAGACGTGCAAAAATAGAAATCAGACTGCCGCCAAAGCCGAGGGCAACGAGGGCCACCACAGCTTTTGTTCCTTCAAGCCCCCTGCTCAGGACAAATGCATAATACCCTGCGACAGAGGCCAGGGCCAGGCCGGCAACGATCATGCCTGTAACAGAGCCGCCCCTAAAGGCCATGGCGAGACCTTTTGCCATACCCTGTTTGGCTGCCTCTGCAGTTCTGACATTGGCAAGCACCGAAACCCTCATGCCGATGTAGCCGGCGCAGAACGAGGCAATGGCGCCCACAGCAAACCCGATTGCGGTGATGCTGTCCATGGCGAAAAAAATAACGATAAAAATAACAACACCGGCTATTGCCATGGTGCGCATCTGCCGGTTCAGATAGGCAATCGCGCCTTCCTGAATGGCAGCGGCAATCTCCTGCATTTTCTCATCTCCAGCCGGTGCACTTTTTACAATGCCGGCAAGAATCAGGGAAAAAAGTATCCCTACTACCCCAACGAGTGCACACGTCAATGGAAGGTTCTCCATTATAAGTTCCATGTTTTCCTCCATTCAATTTTTAACTTAAAATTCATGTTTGTTTGTTAAATTTATTCATCCCTTCCTCAATACCATTACTGAGAATTGTAACGGCTGCGTCCCTGGCCCGTTCTATGACCTGATCCAGCACTTTCCGTTCATCATCAGAAAAACGGCCAAGTACGTGACCCGTCACATCCTTCGCGCCTTCAGGACGACCGACGCCGACGCGCAGACGAGAAAAATCGCCATTGCCAAAGGCATCGATCATTGATCTGATCCCATTGTGTCCGCCATGCCCTCCTTTCATTTTTATTTTCAATCTTTCAAAAGTGAGATCTATGTCATCATGGATGACGAACAAATCCTCACCAGATATTCCAAAATATTCTGTTAACCGTCGTGTCGGCAAACCGCTCCTGTTCATGAAGGCCATGGGCTTTGCCAGGATGACCTCGATTCCCTGAATTCTCCCGCGCCCAAATAGCACATCAAATTTTTTTTTCTCTACCGGGATAGAGAAAGCATCTGCAAGGGCATCAATCACCATGAAACCGACATTGTGGCGAGTTTTTAAATATGAACTGCCTGGATTCCCAAGCCCGACCATCAGCCTCAATCGTTTCCCTGTCATAAGCGTTTTACCCTACAGGCATGATGGGCGATCCATGTCGCCGGGTTTGCTCTTCACGACACAATTCCACGGAAAAGACTATTCTTCAGAACCGCCTTCTTCTTCATCTGCTGCTGCTTCGTCATCGGCCCCTTCCTCACCCTCTTCCAGCTCTTCTTCCTCTTCCTCGGGTTCGGCTTCCATCTTCGGACTGAGAATGGTCAGCACCGTAAAATTGACATCCGCCGGAATTTCAACGTCCCCTTCAAGCGGTATCTCATCCACATGAATAGAGTCGCCGACATCAAGGTCGGTAATATCAAGTTCAATAGATTCAGGGACCTCGAGCGGCAGGCTTAACACTTCAATCTCACGCCGGACAATCTGAAGCAATCCCCCCATTTCAATTCCCACCGAGTTCCCTGTGACAACAACCGGAACCCTGACCCTGATTTTCCGATCCATGGCCACCTCGAAGAAATCAACATGCAGAAGACTGTCTGATACCGGCTGGGTCTGCAGCTCCTTGATCATGGCCGAACGGGTAGTTCCCCCTTCATCCAGGGAAAGGTTTACAAGCTGCTGCCGTGAATCGCTTTTTTTCAGCAGCAGTTCCAAGTCATGTGCACTGACGGAAAGAGAGATCGTCTCAGTATCCGGCCCGTAAAACACGGCCGGAACCCGGCCTTGCTGTCGCAGGGTTCGTGCATACCCTTTACCTGTGTTTTCTCTCATTTTTGCTTTAAGTTCTAGTAACTCCAAAAGTAATTCCTCCTTATAAGGTCCTGTATCTTAGTTCCATCACACAAAAAGGGATGTAACAGAATCTCCCCTGTGACAGCGGATGATCGCCTCACCCACCAGCCCGGCAATGGACAATACTTTAATCTTGCCACATGCAGCAGCCTTGTCGCTCAGGGGAATGGTATCAGTGACAATCAGGCTTTTCATCTCGGACTCAGTTACCCTGTCAACCGCAGGGCCTGAAAGCACTGGATGGGAACAGCAGGCGTGAACCTCCAAAGCGCCCTCATTTTTAACGGCCGCCGCCGCCTCTGTCAGTGTTCCGGCGGTATCTACCATATCATCTAATATAATTCCGACCTTCCCTTTAACATCGCCAATAACAGCCATGGCTTTGGCCTGATTTGGCGCATCTCTTCTCTTATCAACAATGGCAAGACCGGCATCTATTCTTTTTGCAAAGGCTCTTGCCCGTTCTACGCCGCCCGCATCCGGTGAGATAATAACCGCCTGTGAGCCAAAATTTTCCCTGAGATATTCCAAAATAACCGGTGCTGCAAAAAGGTTGTCTACTGGAATATCAAAAAAACCCTGAATCTGGCTGGCATGCAGATCCATGGTGATCACCCTTTTGGCACCTGCCACGGTCAGGAGATCCGCAACCATTTTAGCGCTGATGGGAACCCTGGGTGCAACCTTTTTATCCTGGCGGGCATACCCGTAATACGGCATAACGACTGTTATCCGCTGGGCTGAAGCCCGTTTTAAGGCATCAATCATCAGGAGAAGCTCAACCAGGTTGTTGTTCACCGGTGCGCAGGTGGATTGAATGACAAATACATCTTTCCCTCTCACATTTTCATCAATCTCGATTTGGATCTCGCCATCGCTGAATGTTGTTACCTTCGCCCCACCCATGGATAAATCAAGATACTCACAAATTTTTTTGGCAAGCATAGGATTCGAATTTCCGGAAAAAATTCTCAGATCGTTTGCATGATTTCCCATTTTATCCCCGCAGCATAAGTCAGTTATCAACCTTTTTTCACAAAAACATGGCTGGGGCGGGAGGATTCGAACCTCCGAATGCAGGAATCAAAATCCTGTGTCTTTACCACTTGACGACGCCCCACGATGCCCTCCATTTTATCACCATTTTATCTGATGATCAGTTCCGCCAGAAATTTCTGTTTATGGCTGAATTGGGTCATCTCCCGGTATGCATTTCCTGCCTGAATCCCGTCAGGAAAAAGGCCGAAAACTGTCGGCCCGCTCCCGGACATAAGCGCTCCCTCCGCCCCGTGGCGCATTAAAAGCGCCTTTATCTTAACGATATCCGGAAACATTGTTTCCGTCACGGTTTCAAGATCATTACACAACAATTCAAAAATATCTTTCCGTCTGATATCAAAAGGGATCTTTTTAATGATTTTTTCGCATTTTGTCAATCCCAAATTGAAGTTTTTATATATCTCGGCGGTTGAAACCTTGTAACCGGGGTTTATCAACAGCACATGATACAAGTCCAGATGGGTCATTTCTTGAAGTTTTTCACCAATCCCTGTGGCAAGGGCCGGCCTTCCTGAAATAAAAAAAGGAACGTCCGCACCTATTTCGAGCCCCTGTCGTCTGAGGTCCTGCGGGCTGAAAGGGAAATGATAATATTGGTTCAGGGTTAACAAAACGGCTGCTGCGTTGCTGCTGCCGCCGCCCAGTCCGGCGCCCACCGGTATTCGTTTTTCAATAACGATCTTCACATGATCTGACAGGCCGGCATGTTTAAAAAAAAGACCTGCGGCTTTAAAGGCCAGGTTTGTCTCATCCTCAGGTACATCCGGATGAGCGCAGTGAACACTCGTTTTTTGAACGCGAAAATCAAATAAAATCTCATCAAACAAACTGACGCAGCACATGAGGGTGCAAAGCTCATGATATCCGTCGGGACGTTTTCCGATCACCTGCAGAAAAAGGTTAATCTTTGCTGGCGACAGGGTTTTAATCATCCCGGCATCTGCGGTCATCACTTTCTGTCCTTTGCTGAAACGCTCAATTCAGGGGGAGGTTTCTTTGACAAACATCAATCTTAAATCAGTCAGAATATTTTTTAACAGGTTCTCTTCATCATTTGAGAGATTTCCCCGGGTTTTCTCTTCAAGCATTCCAAGAATATCGATGGTCTGTTTGGCCAGGGGAAGATTCTTTTCTTTTTTCCCCGTGTTTGGATCTTCAACCACACCAAGATGAAAAAGAGCAGAAGCGTTCAGCGAAAAGACAAAGGTCGGGAAATTCATCTCCGGCATCTGAGTGTCGCTTTGTTTTTCTCCGGAATCGGTTTCATTTTTGTCCTGCGGTTCTTCCTGTTCCTGTGGCTCAGTCTTTAAATCTTCCTTGTCTGTGTCTGCCTCAGCCGCATCTGAAAATATTCGTTTGTCCCTGACAACAAAATCTTTTTTTTCTTCTTCTGTCATAGTGCACCTCCGGTTTTAATATCATTATCCATTTACAATTCCAGCGGTATGACCGTCTTAATCATGGGCAGCGCTTTCAACTGGTCAATGATACTGTCGGGCAGCGGGGTATCCAGCTGCAAAAAAATAATATTCCTTTCACCCTCTCTTTCCTGCCCCACATGCATCCTCGCGATATTAATGCCATTTTGACCCAGTGTTACCCCGATGCTTCCGATGGCCCCGGGTTTGTCCTCATTATGGATCAAGGCAAGATGCCCTTCCGGGATCACCTCAAGACGGAAATTGTTTATCTGAACGATTCGTGCATCACTCTTCCCAAAAATTGTGCCTGAAATAATATTTGTCATTTCGGTTGTGATAATTTTTGCCGTGATCAAACATGTATAATCGATGGAGTCATTGCTGGTTGTTTCGCTGATCTTTATTCCCATCTCCTTTGCAATGACCGGGGCATTAACAGCATTGACGTCATCCTTGACCATGGGCGTCAGCAGGCCGTTTAAAAGAGCTGTCGTCACTGGGGATAGATCAAGGCCGTAAAAATCACCCGTATATTCTATGGCAACCTCCTTGACCGGGCCGCAGATTAGCTGGGCCTGCAGACAGCCCATTCGATCCGCAAGCGTTAAAAACGGACTCAGTTTTTTAAGCAGTTCTCCTGTAACAGACGGTACATTTACCGCATTAATGATCGTATTGTACTTGAGGTATTGAATAATCTGATCTGCCACGGCAACCGCTACATTTGTCTGTGCCTCAAGCGTCGAGGCGCCAAGGTGGGGAGTTCCAATCACCCTTTCAAGTTCAAAAAGCGGAGATTCACCCGGGGGCTCCGTCTCATACACATCAAGTGCCGCACCGGAAACCTTTCCCGAGGTGATGGCTTCATGCAGGTCGACCTCGTCAACGATACCCCCCCGCGCGCAGTTGATAATCATGACCCCCTCTTTCATCTGATGAAAAGCGTTTTTATTGAGCAGTCCCAGGGTCGCTTTGAGCTTGGGGACATGCACTGTAATATAATCCGCCTTCTGGTAAAGATCCTCCAGGCTGACGCTCTCGAACCCTGCTTTCTCAATTCGTTCGGCGGTGACAACCGGATCATGTACCAGCACACGCATTTTAAGACCGCGAGCACGATCTGCCACGATGGAGCCGATATTGCCAAACCCGATCACACCGAGAATTTTGTTATATATTTCTCTGCCCTGGAGTTTTTTCTTGTCCCATCGCCCAGCCCTCAAAGACGCTGTGCCTTGAGGGATATTCCGGGTTAAGGCCATCATCATTGAAATGGCGTGTTCAGCTGTTGTTACCACGTTTCCGCCCGGTGTGTTCATGACGGCGATGCCGTGTTTAGTGGCCTCCGGGATATCCACATTATCAAGTCCGATACCGGCACGTCCGACAACCTTTAAATTTTTTGCTGCCGAAAGGAGTTCTGCAGTGACCTTTGTTGCGCTCCGTATGGCAAGGGCATCATAATCACCGATGATGGCCTTCAGTTCATCGGGAGCCAAACCTGTTTTCACATCCACCTCAATGCCTTCCTCTTCCTGAAACATTTTGATCCCGACCTCACCGAGATTATCACTTACCAAAACTTTCATGGGCTCCTCCTGCTGATGATTGAAATGCAGATC
>JAUXCK010000219.1 GCA_030618925.1 Desulfobacteraceae bacterium | reverse complement strand
GGGTTCCCCGGGAAGCGGTGGTCTTGTTCAGCCCAAGGTAAAACAAGGCGAGCTGAGCCGTAAACATGACCGAAAGAATTAAAATCTGTCGGGCCTGCCCTCTTTTAAGGGCTATGGGCCTCCCGGTAGCCCCGGCCCACAGCAGGATCGCCACCGAGGCCATACTGAAACGGAGCCCGGCCGCGGTCAACGGCCCGATACCGGCCATGCTGATTTTAATGGCCACTGCATTTGCCCCGAAAGTAATACAAATCCCGGCGGTATATATGGCAGCCCAGAAAGAGAGTTCTCGGTTCTCGGGAATATTTTCCATCATAATTGTTTTAAACCACCCGGGTTATTTCATCCACTTCAAAAACAGGCCAGTCTGTCGGGCTGCCGTTTTTGAACGCATCAATACCTCTGCCGGAGGCCAAGACTTCGCCAATACAGGTCACCTCGATCCCGGCAGTTTTTAAATCATTCATCAATACCTTTCGGGTCCCTTTTCTGCAGCAGATCAGAAGGCTGCCTGAGCCAATGAGGCCCATGGGTTGAATACCAAGTGCCAGACAAATCTTTTCGGTCTCCTCATAAATGGGAATGTCGTCCATTTCAACCCGAATTTTATGATTGCCGGCAGCAGAGAGTTCAAAAAGCGCTGCGGCCAGTCCACCCTCTGTTACATCATGCATGGCAGTGATGCCGTCGTGTTTCCGTGCAATCATCGCTTCATTCAGGATGCTGATATGAGATGTAAATTTTTTGCAGGCCTGGATTTCCGCCGACCGGATCCCCAATTCTTTTAACTGTTTTTCAAGCTCATTCACAATGATTGCAGTTCCTTCAATTGCGATTCTTTTCGTTAACAGCACCTGGTCCCCTTTCTGCATCTGACGTTTATCAATCAGGGCCGATTTTTCAATAGTGCCGGCAAGCATCCCGGTCACCACAGGCCGGGTGACTGCATTGGTGATTTCCGTATGGCCGCCGCAGAGGGTAATCGCCCATTTTTGACATGTCTCCTTCAACTCATTCATCACCTGGAGCACGGCAAGGGGTGTCACACCCGTGGGAAAGAGGAGAGAAGCGAGAAACCAGCGGGGCCTGGCCCCGGATGTGGCGATATCATTGGCATTGATCAGCACCGTATAATACCCGATGCCCTCGGATACAAAGGTGATCGGGTCGGATTTTAAAACCAGTACCTCCTCCCCATCAATATCCACTGCCGCCGTATCTTCCCCAATCCCCGGAGCAATCAGAACCGATGGGTCCTCAAAAAAGAGCTGCTCCAGAAACGCCGATAATAAATCACCGGGGAACTTACCGGCTGGAAGCGGCAGGCCCAGGCGGACTATTTTTTTTAGCTCCCGGAGATGTGTGATTTTATAATCGCAGTCTGCTTCGAACGATAGGGGTCGATCCGGAGGGCTCAGCAGAACAGTCGCCGCGCCGGCGCGGTTTCCGGCCTGGATATCATAACTATAATCCCCCACCATGAGGATCTCTTCCGGTTTTACGGCAAACTTTCCAGCAGCAAACAAAATTCCATCCGGGCTGGGTTTTGGGCTTACCGGATCATCCCTTGAGATGATCAGATCAAAATCATCCGGTCGAATACTGTGAAACCGTTCAAACGCTTTTATGATAGGCTTTCTGCCATTACGGCTGATGATACCGATGGGCAGGTTTCTGGACTGCAAATACCGGATGATCGCTTCAGTATCTGGATTGGGCACGGACTTTTGTGCGCCTTCCATCTCAAATTCATCTAAAATATCAGTGGCATGTTGCCGCTGGTGTTGATTTTGAAGTGCCTCAATAAACTCCAGGATCGGCGGGTCCGGGGGGCATCCCACAGCCTCCCGGATCCCTGCAAAATCAAGGGCCCCTGGTTCCGTCAGAGTGCCATCAAAATCAAACAACACTGCTTTAAATCTGAATTTATCAGATGACATCAAAAAATATCCTTTTTTAGGACAGCAAATTGCTGTATAATAGGCATATTAATAGAAAGAGGTAAAGAAGATGTCTCATGAATCTTACGGCCTTACAAAGATAGTGATGAGGCTGAGAATTGGTGAAATGCTGCTCGATGCGGATGTGATTGATAAAGAACAGCTGGCGTGCGCACTGAAAGAGCAGAAAGAAAAATCAGACAAAGGCGAAAAGATACTTATCGGCAACATTATCTGCAGCCAGCAAGGCATCTCAAAAAAAGAAATCGAGAACATTTTTGCACGGTATTTAATTTTTAGCATCTTACAGCTTTTTCAGGACATACTGCGCAATGATTCATATCTTTCCGAGCGTCTTGGAAGTCCCCAGTCTATTCTGGGCAGAATCAATATCCTGATACCCAAATGGACATTAAAGACGGAAAAAACAAAAGAAGTAATCGATGCAGAAATTGCTTTGGTCATCACTCCGGAGAATAACAGGTCTGTTACAATAAATGTTCCCTTTGAATATGCCATCGAAGATCAATTGGCCAGTATTGATTTGCCGGAGGCGATTGAATTTGTAAAATCAGAAATGCAGAAAGACAATAAAATGGTGTCTGGCAATGATTTAAGCAGAATCGGTATTTTTCTGCCGCCCGCTGATGGCCCGGGAAAAATATTATACGTGGACGATGAAAAAGAGCAAAGGGAATTAATGGCGAGACTGCTTGATAAACTGGGATATGATGTAAAAGTGGCCGCCAATGCGGAAGAGGCCCTGAAGATGGTGGAAAATGAGGATTTCCGCCTGATTATAACAGATTTGCAGATGCCCGAGATGGATGGGACGATATTGTGTGAAAAAATTAAAGAGGCCTGCTCCGGCTGTGTTGTTTACGCCTTGTCCGGGTATATTGCCTCTTTTAGTGAACTCATCGAGGATGCCGGCTTTGATGGATACCTGAGCAAGCCGGTGGGTCTGGATGTATTGAAAAGCGCTGTGGAAGGTGCTTTCGAGAAAATAAATGATGAAAAAGGAAACCTTTTTGTGGAATAATCCAAAATCCCTCAAATAACCCAAAATCCCTTAAGTATACCAAAATCCCTTAAGTATAATTGATATCTATTTTCCTTCCCTTTGGCCTCTCGACAGGGTCACGTGCCTACCGCCTCCCCTTGAACATCGAACCCCGAAAAATGACAACTTTGATGAATGTCGGCACAGCATTGGTTGAATTTCCGGCAAAGATATGGTACTCCAAACCCTGTTTAGCCCCAAAAGGGATGTTTATTTCCAGGAAAAAACTATTTGAATAAAGGACATTTCCCCAATCTCTGAAAAGAGGAACTGATGAACAAGACAATAACAGGGTGTTTTATTATATTTTTTGTCATGTGTTCTTGCCGAATCGGGCTTTCACAGGAACTGAACAAGGTGGGTGTGGGGCTCAGTATTACATATCTGGATTATGAACCCGGCAGCATCGCCGATATTGATTTCCAGGTGAACAGGACACCCGTTTATGGCTTAAACTTAACATATCATATTACGCCGTCATATTCAGTCGAGATTGGAGCAGATACCCGCAAATCTGAAATAACCGTCAGTGCGGATGCCAACTCCGGGATATTCGGGGAGTTCAAACAAAACTCGTTTTATGCAACCGGCCGGTATCGGTTTAGAATCACCAGAACAGATTCTTTCATTCATCTGGGCGTCGGCGCAGCGTATTACCTGAATAAATTTGAAAACGAATTTCGGAGTGAAATCGATGATTTTTTCCCCCTCAATATTACAGCGGAAAGTGAAAACAGTTTCGGCATTCATTTTAATGTGGGTGTCGAGATTTATATTACGGATCATTATGTGGTGAATCTGGATCTGAAAGGTGTATTCAACAGTGTGGAATTCAATTTTACCTACCCGGATTCGACCACGGAAAAGGAAGATGTGGCATTAAACGGAGCAGCCTATCTCCTTGGGTTTAAGTATTATTTTTAATGGAGGATCATGATTGATGAGTAAGAGAAATATGGTTTTTAATCGTTTATACCTGACAGGTTTGATCATTATTTTTATCCTGGCCCTGTTTGCAGGTGTCTCCTGCACCGGAGACCCGCCCACAACGCTGCTCAAAGGAAAATTTGTTGCCGGCGGCAGTGTGAAAGGACTTGAATATAAAAGCGGTCACAAGCAGGGCAGAACCGATGATAACGGCGATTTCTATTATAATCCCGGGGATGCGGTTACTTTTTCAGTGGGCGGGGTTCAAATCGGCAAATCGGCAACAGGGGCCATTGTCATGTCACCGGTTCATCTGGTGGATGAAGATGAGTTTCATGTCATACCCCCCACCGCATTGAACATGGCCAGGCTGTTTCAGGCACTTGACCTGGATGGAAACCTCGATAATGGTATCGCGCTGACGGATGACATTAAAAATGAGTTCGCCGACACGGACATCCCTTTTAATATCAGCAGCGACGCTTTTGACGCCCATCCTTCAGTCCAGGAATTATTATTCAGGCTGAATGACAAAAATATTTTTCCCGACACCCGGGAACTTCCCCTGGTTGACCAGGCAAAGCAAAATCTGATTTCAAATTTGCTGGAAAACAATGTCAAACTCCCCTCGGTGCTGATTAACCTCGGAGACGAATGGGCATGCGGGTCCCAAAGCGGATCCGATAATATAACTGAATTGACGCAGCCTTTTGGCTATGCACAGGTTCTTTTTGACCTGTTGAAATTGATCCTGGATCTAACCTGGTATAACCCTTTGCTGGATGCGGATAAAATAAGGAAAGACAGCACGATCCTGCCGTATAATATTGGTGTGCCCGGGGCTACCGTGGCATCTTTGCTTAATGAGGAAACAGGGTCCGGCAATAATCCTCTGCTGGACACACTCATTGAGCCCATGGCCTCTGAAAATCCCATGACACAGCTGACGGCAGCCCATTATCTGGCAGACGAAAACCCGACAAAGCTGAAATTTATTACCCTCGGGATCGGAAACAACGATGTGCTGGCCGCCATTGCCGTTGACAATGGCACCACCCGACTTTCAACCGGTGATATTGATACGTTTTTAGAAGGGCATGATCTGGATTCCGTTGAGACCGGTTTGACCGAAATTATTCAATCTTTGACGAAAATAGACGACAGCTATATTTTTGTGGCCAACATACCAAAAGTAACCGACATGGGGGCCATTTTCAGTAACTCAGACATAGAATCGCTTGCCGGTGATGGGGCCAGCGTTTCAGCGCTGACAGACGGGGATTATCTGGGATTTACGGCTTTTTTAAACCTCGGCACCGCGTTAATGGATGAGGACACGCTAGACAGTGAAATCCTTACCGCAATCGCCGGGGAAGGAAACCTGCTGCATTTGGATGACGTGTAAAAACTCAATGATCGAGTGGCCGAGATTAACGCGCATATCAGCGACCTGTGCGACCTTAAAAATGTAACGCTTGTGGATATCAACGCACTTTTTGATACTGTGGCGGAAGGTGCGTTCGTCATTACACGGGGGGTCGGCACCTATCCCCTGACAACAACCCTGGGTGGAG
>JAUXCK010000005.1 GCA_030618925.1 Desulfobacteraceae bacterium | reverse complement strand
GAGCCGGAGTGAATCATCAGGGTCACCTGTCCTTCAAAAAGGCCGAACTGCCGGGCTGTTTCCGTGTCGTAAATCTCCGCGACAGTCCCTATCTCAAGAAAGTGATTTCCTGACCCAAGCGTCCCCAGCTGCCTCTGCCCTCTTTGAAGCGCACGCTCGCTGACCCCGGAAGGATCTGCATCTTCCATACATCCACTGTCCTCTGTGTGGGAAATATCCGCATCTTCCCCGAAACCCTGTTCCACAGCCCACCGGCTGCCCTCTTGAAGAACCCTCTTTTCCTCTTTTTTCGTGAGCTTCACAAAGCCCGTGGATCCGACACCGCAAGGAATGTCCCGGTAAAGGGCGTCTGCCAGCACCGGTAATTTTGAATGAACTTCTGCGACGGTAAGATTGCTGGCTGCAAGCCGGACGCCGCAATTGATGTCATACCCCACTCCACCAGGCGATATGATACCTGAATCCCAATCAAATGCGGCCACCCCGCCGATGGGGAAGCCATACCCCCAGTGTATATCCGGCATGGCCATTGATGCGTGAATGATTCCGGGCAGTTGGGCGACATTTATGACCTGTTTAAAGGCCTCCTCCCGGGCAATGGCCTTGATCATGTTTGCGCTCGCATAAATCCGGCCCGGAACATTCATTTTACCGGTTTTGGGCACCTCCCATCGATACTCATCAATCTGTTTTAATTCCATGGCTGTTTCTTTTTGTGTCAAACATCAAAAATAATTGTTGCTTCCCAGCCTTCCGGGGCCTGCTCGACTCGAATCTGATGATACGTCACTGCTTTGATTTCAATTTTTATGGTGTGCTGTTCAGGTTCATATTGATCGGCCGCAATCCTGGCAGAAAGTCTTGTCTCAGAAATGGACAGTATTTCTGATTCCTTTACAAGCATTTCTTTGCCGTTCCAGAAAAACAGCAACTCCCTCAACCAGTTGACCATCAGATCCGCCCAGTCCGTTCCATCTATGGTCAGATTTATTGTCTGCGCCCCTTTTAGTCCGGCCGGATCTGTAATCTGGTCAAACAAGGCAAGGACCGCATTTTCAAACAAATGGGCCGGTGACAGCCCAAAGACTTCAATGCCGAAATCAGCCGTATGGTCAATCAGCCTGTAGGTCATCGTCATATGCTCCATCCCAAAGGCTAAACGGGGAGCGACCTTATGTCACCCGTTTTTTCAATGTGGTATCCACCAAGCGTAAGGACGCGCGATTTAAAATCACTGGTGCCCATTGTATCCAGCAGGATCTGGATCAGATCTGTTTGGAAGTATGTCTCAGGAATGACCAGGTCATACTGCTCGGTAATAACAGGAACGAAATCAAGGTCCAGTGCCCTGGCCGCTGCATGGATGCCGAGCCCGACATCAGCGGCACCGCTCAGGACGGCAACCGCGACGGACATATGGGTGAACTCTTCATTCTGATATCCCCTGAGGGTATGGGGTTCTATTCCCAGTTGCTGGAGCCGATAGTCGAGAAGTATCCTTGTCCCGGATCCCAACTGTCTATTGATGATAGATATATCCCCACGGCCCAGGTCGGAAATCCCTTTGATCCCCTTTGGATTTCCCCTGGGTACAATCAGGCCCTGGTCCCTGTGTACGAGGGTGACCAGTTTTACACCGATATCAGGCAGATACTTTTTAATATAGGATGTGTTATACGACCCGTCTGTTGAATCAAGAAGATGGGACCCGGCCAGGTGACACACGCCTTTTTTGAGAGCCATCAGCCCGCCTATACTTCCCACATGACTTGAGGACAGGGTCACATTGGGGTGATTTGCCTTGATCCGGTCTGCCAGAATATCAAGTGTATTGTCATGGCTCCCCACAACCACAATCGTATTCTTCAGCGATTCGATGGGGCGAAGAAGCTCAGCTTGAACAGGCGCGTGTTCTTTCAGACCCTCTACATGATTTGGAACCCTGATAATACCGTCTGCCTCTGTCAGGGAAGTGATCGACCCTGCACCCCTTGGCAAAGGGGTGGCCACGATTCTGTCCCCCACTTTTCCAAGCTTTACCCGGACAAATTCCTCAACCCCGAGTTTGGAGGAAAGCTTTCGGGTGGGTTCAACCTCAATAATGTCTCTTTTCCTTTCCGGCTGCCCCAGCATTTTCAGCATCATGGGGCCCACGAACTGCTCAAATGCGATAATGGCTGAAACCGGATACCCGGGAATTCCGAAAACAGGTTTCTGGTTGGCCTTGCCTATAATAATCGGTTTTCCCGGCATGATGGTGACACCGTGAACCAGGACCTCTCCCAGATCCTGGATGACCCTTTTGGAATAGTCTTCCGATCCTGCTGACGACCCGCCGGCAATTAAGACAAAATCGAAACTATCCTCAATTGCTGATTCAACGCACTTCCGGATCATATCCACATCATCCTTTATCATTTTATGTCGTATGAAGTTCCCTCCCCAGGACTCGATCAGCTTTCCCAGAACAAAGGAGTTTGATTCGATCACCTCCCCTGGTTTCAGGGCGCCCGGCCCCAGGTCCCGCCAGTCCACCAGTTCCGATCCGGTAGGGATGATCAACGCCTCGGGCCTTTTTTTGACAGACACGGAATACACCCCTCCGGTTAAAAGCGCCCCTACGCAATAAGGGGTTACCACATGGTTCTGGGGAAATAGCAATTCGGTTGCCACGATATCCTCCCCCACCCTGCGAACGTTCTGCCAGGGAAAGGCCGGGGCTTCAATTTTAACACGATCTTCATCCAGTTCCTGTATCACCTCCACCATGATGACCGCATCGGTATTTTCGGGTAGTATATGACCGGTATTGACATAAAAAGCATCTTCATTCATTGTCAATACCTTTGGTTTTGTTTCACTGACGCCAAAAGAAATCTCTGCCTTGATGGCAATCCCGTCCATTGCAGCCACATGAAAAGAAGGAGATGAAACCCTTGCTGTAACAGGCTTGGAGAGCACCCGGTGCACCGCATCGGGCACTGCCACTGTTTCTTCAGTCAGAATATCCGGCAGATGAAACGATTCAAAAAGAATATGCCGCGCCTCCTCAAGGGTTTTCATATCAAGATAAACATTGCGACGAACACTCATATCAATCTCCAAAAAAAGGTCCTGTGCTTTGGGCCGGCCAATGATGCCGGCCGCCCGGATAACGCCCCATTATTATATTGGCATCACTGAAACGTCAGCCCCTCTTTCCAGTCCCTCTGAATTGATGCCGACCGCAATGAGCCCGTCTGCTTTAACCATGGTGTTGATCAAAGCGGATTTGCCGAGTATCGGTTCAGCCCACAGCTGACCGTCTTCCTCGATAAAGCGCACGCGGATGAAATCGATCCGGCCCGGGGCGGAGGACACATTCCTGAGCAACCTTGCGGACAGCCGCAGCCTGCTGCTGCCCTGCCGGGTTTGACTGCCCTGACGGGCCTGCCCGCCGATGAATTCAATAAACGGACGGACAACCATATGAAAAACAACCATGGACGATACCACATGTCCCGGCAGCCCCCATATGGCCTTTTGTTGCGATCCGGCCAGAATCGTTGGTTTGCCCGGGCTGATGGAAATACCATGAACCATCACCTCGGCCTCTGGCAGGGATGAGAGCACATCTATTGTAAAATCCCGCGCCCCCACTGAGCTTCCCCCTGAAATTAAAACCATGTCACATTCTTCCCGGGCAAGGGTGCATTTGGCCAGAAGATCATCATAATCATCCTTTACAATGCCATAGGAAACCGGAACACCCCCGATCCCGGCAATAAGGCTTGATAAAGAATAGGTATTGATATCACGAATTTGAGCAGGGCCAGGCGTCTCATGCACCGGCACGATCTCGTCTCCGGTTGAAATGATGCCGATCACAGGCTTTTTATACACCCTGACCCTGTCGCTGCCGAAGGCGGCCAAAAGGCCGATTTCCTGGGATCTCAGCCTGCAGCCCTTATGGAGGATTGTTTCATTATTTACAAAATCCTCACCCTTTTCAATAAGATTCTGACCGGGTGCCACACTGCGATAGACTTCCAAAGCAGTCTCATCAATGGCTTCGGTATGCTCAACCATGACGACACTGTCAGAACCTTCGGGCAGCATACCGCCTGTGGAGATTTTCGCCGCCTCTCCACGCCCTATGGAAAAATCCGGCGATTCCCCCATAACGATGGTACCGACAATATTCAGAAACGCCGGGTTTCCGTCAGACGCGCCAAAGGTGGATGACGCCCTGACTGCAAACCCATCCATGGTTGACCGTGCAAAACCAGGCAGATCCTCTCTGGCGGTCAAATCAGCTGCCAGAACCCGGTCGACTGCAGTGATCAGACCGACCGTTTCCGTCTTTACCTTTAAAAAATCAGGGACCAGGGCAAGAACGGCGTCAAGGTCGGTTACTTTAAAAAAATCTTTCATATTCATAAATCCAAACAAGTTATCATATGTTAATGCCACTTCCCATGTTACTTACAATAGGTGACCGCCCTTCTTCAACTAAATTTCGGATTGCAGGGTTCCATCAGAAAAGACCTCAAAAATGTGATTGTCCACTGCAGGCAGGTCAGGGATCCGGAAATCGACAAGGCCAGAAATCGACAAGGCCGGAAGTCGATAAGAATTGATTTATAAAATAGACATATTCCAAAACAAGAGATAGAGGGGAAAAGGATCAGTCGCGCTACCGGTATTTAGACGCTATTTCCCGATATATTTTGGCTCCCGTTTCTCTTTAAATGCCCTGGGTCCTTCCTGAGCATCCTTTGTCAGGAAGACGGGCGTTGACAATTCAGTCTCTTTGGCGAGTCCCTCTTTAAGGGTCAGGCCGCTGGTCAGAGTGACTGCTTCTTTGATTGCTGATACGGCTACAGGGCCGTTCTTTGAGATGATACCGGCCCACCTTTCTGCCTCCTCCATGACTTTGTCACGGGGAACCACACGGTTTATGAAGCCATAACCCAATGCATCCTCCGCATCCATGAGTTCGCCGGAGAGGAGTATCTCCATGGCCTTTGCATATGGGATCTGCCGGGGGAGATGGACAGATGACCCGCCTGCCGGGAAAATAGCCCATTTGGCCTCCTGCAGACCGAATTTTGCTTCAGGGCAAGCGATTCGAATATCAGTTGAATATAACAATTCCATACCGCCGGCGATTGCAAATCCATTAATCGCAGCAATAACGGGCTTATTGAGTTCAAAATCCCTGAGGAACGCCTTGCTCGAGAGAGAGGGATCTTTCTGGAGCTTCTTGTCCGCCTCGGTCTCGGCGGGGCGGGCCCCTGTGAAAAGCGGGATAAGTTTCCCAAGATCTGCACCTGCACAAAATGATCTGTCCCCGGCCCCGGTGATAATCGCACAGCGCAAGCTTTCATCTGCCTTGTAATCCTCCCAGGCTGCAGCCAGCGCCACAACAAGTTCCGGATCAACAGCGTTTCGCGCCTCAGGTCTGTTGAGCGTTAGATAAGCGATTCTATTCCTTTTCTCATAAATCAATACCATGCTGTCTCTCCTTGGTGTTGGGGTGAAACATGATGGAAAAAACTATCCCTGATGAAGTCGGCCAATAAGTGTCGGAAATTATTTTTATACCCAATACAATTGCTAAATCAATTCTTTTTTATCGTTTGATGACATCTTTGGTAAAATTTATTGCAGGGCCGCTCATATTTTCAGGGCGCGACGGATTTTTTCAATCCGGTTTTGGGCATGGTCATATTTGTATGTATTGGACAATATCATCAGATGTTTTGACGCATCTTCAGGAATTTCTCCACGGCTGTTTAAAAGAAGCTTATACCAGTGTGGCAGTACATCGTTAACGCATTGTGTCAGATCGGATGAATGTCTTCTCATTTTTCCGATCCTGTCCTTATTCTGATCATGGATTCCCCCGCTCTCACCCTCCGGGGGGATTGAATTAATATAGTCCGTGACATCCAGAATGATCAACTTTTTCAGCTTTCGATACTTAAAAATCGGGCGCACCCAAAACTGCACTATGATATATCCGAAAGATCCGATAAAAAAAGAGGCACCGATACCAATCATCATCTGGGTCATTTCCTATTACGCCCTTCCAGACATCCCCCGGAATATGACCGGAGAAATGCCCTGGTTAGTGTTGTCAACCGGCTTCCTACCCCGCCGGAATCTTACCCTCTTTAAACAGGAAAACCCCCGGCGCGTCAATTCTTTTTACCTCTTGACAAGAAAGGATTTGCGCCTTAGGGTGTGTTTTTTGGTGAACTGCTGCCTAACGCCATTTGGGTGTTCTGAATTTTGTTACGGGAAAAATGATCATGCCAGTTACAATATCCGTTATCGGTCATTCCGGCTCCGGGAAGACGACACTTATTGCCAAACTTGTTTCCGAGCTGAAGCACCGAAATTATAAAATCGGAACCATCAAGCATGCCTCTCACGGATTTAATATGGATAAAAAAGGAAAAGACAGCTGGCTGCACAGGGAGGCCGGTGCCGATACTGTTATGGTTGCAACAACCGGCAAGATAGCCATCATCAAGGATGAACCCGATGACCGGCTGGATAATCTTGAATCTTATTTCTGTGATATGGATCTTGTCATCACCGAGGGGTTTAAAAACGAAACCAGGCCAAAAATCGAAGTGTTTCGGGTAGCAGGGAAATCTGAACCCATCTGCCCGGACCGCGACCTTATCGCGTTTGTTACCGATTCAGATATAAACCCCGGAGTTCGGAAATTTGGCCTTGAAGATATAAAACCACTGGCAGATTTTATTGAAGGCACATTTTTAGTATCCTCAAATGTTTAGTAAAGTGACGCTTCAACACCAGCCGTTCAGCAGGACCCGCATTATCAGGTGATAGAAAGGCCAAACCGGGTGTATGGGTTTCAGGGCCGCAATCCGGCATCTATCGTTGTCCCCTGCCGATTCCGGAGGAAAACTCGAACGCGCCAGGGCGTTTTTCCGAATCGATGTAACACCGCTATCGTTTTTTAGCGCACAATAAAGGAAATCGGATGAGATGCAATTTATTACCATCAGTCACACTCGCCATACTGCTCACCATTCTGCGGCCCGGAGCTGCTGAGGCGCTGGATGAGTTTGTTGAACAGGTGGCAAACGGGAATATAAACTGGACCCTTGGTGTGGTTCAGACGACAGGGACCGGCGTATCTCCTGAATGGGCATTGGGCACGCCCCAGGAGCGGCCACTGGCCTTGACGGCGGCACGGACGGCAGCACAGCGACATCTTCTTGAAGTGATCCAGGGTATCAGAATCCAGTCAAAAACAAATGTTTCCCATATCATGGCATCTGATGATTCCATTACAGCCCATCTGGAGCGTATGGTTAAGGACACACAACTTAAAAGTAAAAAATATATGACGGACGGCACGGTTGAAGTCACCATTGAGATGAGCCTCAACGGAGGCTTCGCACAATTGATCCTTCCGCATGATATTAAACAGGTCGAACCCATCAAAACCAGCACGTCAGGGCCTGGGTCTAATCCTGGAAAAACTTCAGGATCAGATAGTTATACAGGTTTGATTGTCGATACCAGGGGATTGGATGCCAGACCTGCCATGAATCCAAAAATTTTTGATGAGGACGGCGTGGAGGTGTATGGTTCCGCCTTTGTCAGTCGGGAATATGCGGTTCAGCAGGGGATGAGCGGATATTCAAAAAATATCGACACCGCCATATCCAATCAGAGGGTAGCCGATCACCCGCTGATCGTAAAAGGATTAAAAACAGATCCCCTCAGTCTTTCGGATATTGTCATCAGCAATGCCGATGCCGCAAAACTGCGAAGTACTTCTCAAAATCTTTCTTTATTAAAACAATGCCGGGTTATGATTGTAATGGACGGCCAGTAAAAACTAAACACCTCCGCTGAAATCCCTCAGACACGGCAAATGCCAGGGGCAAAACCGGACGACCAGAGAATTACAGCCCTGCTTTTTCCCTGATTTCATTGACCATATCGGTCTTTTCCCATGTGAACTCCGGCTCATTACGTCCAAAATGGCCATACGCAGATGTCTTTCTGAAAATCGGGCGCAGCAGATCAAGCTTTTCAATGATCATTGCCGGCCTGAGGTCAAACACCTCATTGATGACATTAATAATCTGTTCCTGAGGGATTTTGTTTGTCCCCATGGTATTCACAAGTACTGAGACCGGCTGCGCAACCCCGATGGCATACGCCACCTGAATCTCACATTTGTCTGCGATGCCTGCGGCGACAACATTTTTGGCAATATAACGGCCCATATAAGAGGCGCTTCGATCCACCTTGGAAGGATCTTTTCCGGAAAAGCACCCGCCCCCGTGACTTCCCTGGCCGCCGTAAGTATCGACGATGATTTTTCGACCCGTTAGCCCGCAATCGCCCATTGGTCCGCCAATGACAAATTTTCCGGTGGGATTGATAAAATACCGCGTATCACCATCTGTCATCTCCCGGGGAATAACCTTTTTAATGACTTCTTCAATGACCGCTTCTTTCAAATCCTCATAGTCGACGTCTGGTTTGTGCTGGCTTGAAACGACCACTGTATCAACCCGTTTCGGTTTGTCGCCGTCATACTCAATCGTGACCTGAGATTTCCCGTCCGGCCTCAAAAAATCAAGTGCACCGTTTTTTCGCACAGTCGCCAGCCGTCTGGTCAGCTGATGTGCATACATGATCGGCATGGGCATCAATTCCGGTGTCTCATTTGTGGCAAACCCGAACATGAGGCCCTGATCACCGGCCCCCTGTTCTTTATATAACCCTTCACCTGTATTGACGCCCTGAGCAATATCAGGGGATTGACGATCAATACTGGTGATCACAGAACAGGTCTGCCAGTCAAATCCCATCTGAGAGGAATGATACCCGATGTCACGGACAGTATCCCTTACCACCTGGGGCATATCCACATAACAGCTGGTCGTTATCTCTCCTGCAATAAAAACGATGCCGGTGGTCACCATGGTTTCGCAGGCAACACGACAGTTTTTATCCTCGGCTATAATGGCATCAAGGATCGAATCAGAAATTGCATCGGCAACTTTGTCCGGGTGCCCCTCGGTGACAGATTCAGAAGTAAAAAAATATTTCTCTTTGCTCATGACGGCTCCTTATTGGTTGTCTCAAACATTATGGGTTTCAGGTAAAATGGCTCTAAAGGCGTCCATATTTCCCTATCTTTCAAAAAAAAACGGTTTAAGGCGACAAAATCATATTGTCAATCAAATGGCACTTTCCGATATTAACTGCGATGGCCATCAGCATGGGCCTCTCTATCCGATCGATATCTTCAAGCGTTTCCGGGTCACAAACTGAAATGTAATCAATATCAACGCCGGAATGGGATTCAATAAATGACGTGACTAAATCGATGATCGAAGCGGTGATTTTTTCTCCATTTTTCACCATGCTTTTCGCTTTTTGGAGCGATTCATACAGGCACCGGGCCATGGGTCTTTGCTTAGACGTTAGATAAGCGTTCCTGGAACTCATGGCCAGTCCATCCGGTTCACGAACGATAGCCCCCCCCCTGATATCGATATCATAATTCAAATCACGAACCAGCTGCCGAATAATGGCCAGCTGCTGATAATCCTTTTCTCCAAAAATGGCGATATGCGGCTGGACGATATTAAAGAGTTTGGTAACAACCGTCGCCACACCTCGAAAGTGTACGGGTCTGGATATGCCGCACAAATGATTCGGGAGTTGCGCAAGCTTTACATATGTCTGATACCGCTTCCCATATATATCTTCCCTGGTGGGTGTAAAAACAGCATCAACGCCCACACCGCGGGCAAAATTTAAATCTTTTTCCATATCCTGAGGGTATGAATCAAGGTCTTCCCCTTCTCCGAACTGGGTTGGATTTACAAATATACTCAAAATAAGATCATCGCCGAGACGCCGTCCCTGTTTGAGCAAAGAAAGATGCCCTTCATGAAGAAACCCCATTGTGGGGACAAAGACGATTATTTTCCCTTGACGCCGCAGGTCATCCGAGCGGGCTTGAACGTCTTCTATGGATCGAATAACTTGAATCGCATCCTCCTCTTCCCGGTCATCTTCAAAAATCCGGCCCGGTCATCTTCAAAAATCCGGAAGGAATCCGCATCTTTAAAATGAACGGGAATTTTAGAGTAATCGCCTTTAAATGTCAACCAGCCATAGAAAAATTTACCCTTGCCTCCATTTTTGCCATGTGGTAACATTGCTGTCTGCAGAAGTGGTCATTATCTTTTTTAAATCTTTCCACCCGTCATATGACAGAAACGGCCCGAGGCGAAAATATGAAACAAAAAGTTCTTGTGGTTGATGATGAAAAAATGATCCGGAATTTGCTGAGAAAAGCATTGACGCGGGAAGGGTATGAGGTCAGCTGTGCAGAAAACGCCGGGGACGCGCTAAAAATTCTGGGGAAAGAGACGATTCATGTCATGTTTCTCGATCTGAAACTCCCGGGGATGAATGGCGTGGAATTGTGTCGGGAGATACGAAAGACCTATCCTGTTTCGGTAATTTATGCGATTACGGGGTATGCGTCGGATTTCGAAATATCGGATTGCCGTGGTGCAGGGTTTGAGGACTATTTTACAAAACCGGTTGACTTGCATACAATATTCAAGGCCGCAGCCAATGCATTTGAAAAGATAAACCGGTGGGAACAAAACTGAGGCAAGTACCCCTCTGCGCGATATAAGCGTCAGGTAAAAAACAAAAGGGTTTAAAAAAAACTGCCGCCCCCTTAAGGCACCCTGTCTTTTATCAAGACAATCTTATTCCCTCTTTCATTGAAGCTGTATTTTGAAAAAAACTGCCGGATAATAGCCAATCCACGACCGTGTTCGGATGTCAACCCCGGCTGTCTTGCATGGATTGCTCTCCAGTCAAACCCCTCGCCCTGATCTTCAATCTCCATGATCAAACGGTCATCTAACGCTCTCAATGAGAAATGAACTTTTTTATTGAAATCAAAATGATGGCCATGCTTGATTGCATTTGTTAATGCTTCGCGCAATCCAAGACATATGGTAAATGTATTTTGTTCAAGCCCGATTTGGTTTAAAAATTTTTTTGTTTCCTTGTCAACCCTGTCAATATTCTCCAAAGAAGAAGAGAAAACAATGTCCAGGATATTTTTATCACATGACACCTGGAATTTGCCTGTTTCTGTCATTGCCATGTCTATCATTACACCTCAATGCCAAGCACAACGATGTCATCTTCCGCTTTACCATCATCATTTAATAAAAGCCGCACAATATTCTCAGGGGCTGCTTTAATGGGGAGGTCTCCTGACCGATGGCAGGCAGATAGCAGGGCTGTGGCATCTTTCGACCATACGGTTCTTTCCTGTGATGATTCCACCAGCCCGTCAGAATACAAATAAAACCGGTCCCCGGGCGTGACATCGATCGTCTGCCGTCCAAAATAAACATCTTTGAAAATGCCAAGGATATCGCCATCCATTTCAATAAGCCTTGCTTCTCCGTTATGCGGCACATAAACAGCAGGCGGATGACCGGCGCTAATGATGACCATCTGTTTTGCCCTGCGATTCAATCTTGCATAACAGGCGGTTAAATACTTGTCCTCGGGTAGAATCTCCACCAGCACATCATTGATCATCTTAATGCTTTCACTCGGCTGATAAATGGGTGTTGAATTTTGTTTTAACAACGCCTTTACAGAACTTGTCAGATAACCTGTTTTAATATCGTGACCTGAAAAATCGGCGACAAAAAAGCCAAATATATCCTTGGAAATAGAAAGAACCTCATAAAAATCCCCGCCGGCTTCCTGAAGCGACACAAAGTAAACACCGAAACGGGCTTCTGGATGGGATTCCGGTGTGGTCAGCATGGATGTTTGTGCTTCTGAAATTTGTTTGAGTTTTTCTGCCTGGCTTGAAATAAGAGAATTTGTTGCAATGGATAACTTTAAGTGAAGCCTTACACGGGCCACTACTTCCCGGGGGTGAAAAGGTTTTGTAATGTAGTCGACCGCCCCCAGTTCAAAGCCAAAGAGCTTGGCATTTATTTCACTCACACCGGTAAGGAAAATAACAGGAATCGCAGCGGTCACCGGGTTGTTTTTTAAATTTTTAATGACCTCAAACCCGTCTTCTCCCGGCATCTTGATATCGAGCAAGATAAGGTCGGGTCTTTCCTTTACAGCAATTTCCCTTGCCAGAGAACCCTCCTTGGATGACAGGACCCGATAGCCCTCCTTTGTAAGAGTGGTTTCAAGGAGCCTGAGATTCAAAGGATTGTCATCCACCGCAAGGATGGAAAATTGTTGATTCATCTCCATATCAAATGTACCCTAACGATTTTATTTAAAACCTGATATTTATCCCGCCATGCGAGACTTTTCAGGGGAAGGTTTATAATAGCAGCTGTTTCATATCTACGGGTTTCTGCGTTCGTATCATGCCCCTTGCAGAATATAGATCCTGGCCCAGAGGACCAAGTTTTCTATATAAGAACAAAAAACAATTGGTGTCTATGGGCAGGCACATTCTTTTATCTCTGAAAGCATCTGTTCAAGGGAATCGGTAAGGCGGTCCAAATTATTAATATCATTTTCTTTCCCTCTTTTTTCAGCGTCTCTGGCAACCTCTGAAATATTTAAAAAACCCAAATTTCCCGAAGACCCTTTCAGAGAATGGGCAGCCTCAGCCACTTTCTCCGCATTTCCATGTGCCCAGGCGGTTTTGATTTTCTGAATGTCATCGTCAGCTGTCTTTATAAAAAGTTCGACGAGTTCCATAAATTCATCTTCTTCCAGACCCAGATTGGAACCTAAAGCTTTAAAATTCATTCCATCTCCTCCTTGAATTCTGTTCTCTTTATTGTAGGTTGTGTTTTCTTAACTACCTGTGTGTGAAAAGAATCCGCACAGTATGGTTAGAATAAGCGTATCGCCGAAGACCGGTGGCGGAGGTGTGACTGACATTATGAACTGTATTATTTTTTTGGACTAAAGGAATTATAAATCAATCTTCTTATTTAGTCAATAACTCAAGTTTCGCACCCCTTGATGAACGCAATTTGTTGTGTGGCAAGGATGGCGTTTCGCTGCGCTCACCCTGCACACAACAAGGGTTCTTGTTCAGGCACGAATGAACACCCCTCATCAATATTAACCGGCCTTTAAAAAATAAAAATTTTATCTTGACACCCTTTCCCGGCTGTTTTATTATATCAAGGAATCTTGATATTTTGATATGGATACTTTACACTATTTCAAAGCACTGGCCGATGCCACACGCATCAAATTAATCAATATACTGCTCCATCACGAACTCAGCGTGAATGAGATCGTTTCTTTAATGGATATGGGGCAGTCCAGGATATCCAGACATTTAAAGATATTGACGGATGTTGGATTCCTGAAATGCCGCAGGGATGGCGTATGGGCGTTCTATTCCGTCAGCGATAACAGCCCTGCCAGAAAATTTATCGAATCAATCAGGTATAGCTTTGATCGGGATATCGCCCTGAAGCAGGATCTTGTCAGCGCATCTCAGCTGATTCACGAACGACAAAGAAGGACCATAAACTTTTTCAATACAATCGCGCATGACTGGGACCATCTTAAACAAGAAATCCTTGGAGATTTTGAACTGAATACCGCCATCCTGAACGAGATGTCACCATGCCCCACTGCGGTTGACCTGGGATGCGGCACAGGGGAACTCCTGTTTCAACTTGAAACAATCGCAGCCAACGTCATCGGAGTCGACAGTTCGCCTCAGATGCTGGCACAGGCTCGAAAAAGGTTTGCAAATACCAGCCGCCCGCCTGACCTGCGACTGGGAGAGATTGAACACCTGCCGCTCAGTGACGGAGAGGCGGATAGTGCGATTATCTCCATGGTGCTCCACCATATCCCCAGACCGGATAATGCCATCATCGAAGTGTACCGGGCCCTTAGATCCGGTGGTACATTGATCATCGCAGAGCTTGACAAACACACCAATGAGAATATGCGAAAAACATATGGCGACAGATGGCTGGGATTTCATCGCCATGAAATGAATCAGCTCCTGGTAAATCTTGGCTTCATTATTAAAAACACCCGGTCCTATAAGTTAGAACACGCATTAGTGCTTAATATTTTTAAATCTGAAAAAACGAACAAAGGAGACTAAAATGACTTTAACTGCTTTAAAACAAAATGAAAATGGCTATATTGAGCCCGACCTCACACTGCCCTGCAAGGTTGCGGATATGTCTGCGGCCGATCTGGGTCTCAGGGAAATGCAGCTTTCTGAAAATGAGATGCCGGGGCTTATGGCTGTCCGGGAAAAATATGGCCCCAAAAAACCATTAAACGGATTAAAGGTCATGGGAAGCCTTCATATGACAATTCAAACAGCGATGCTTATCGAAACCCTCAAAGAACTCGGGGCTGATATCCGATGGGCAACATGTAATATTTTTTCAACCCAGGACCAAGCTGCGGCCGCCATCGCAAAAAATGGTTCTGCAGCTGTCTTTGCATGGAAAGGTGAGACTCTGGAAGAATTCTGGTGGTGCACTGAACAGGCGCTGGTCTGGCCTGATGGCAGCGGACCGGATCTCATTGTTGACGATGGCGGAGATGCAACCCTTTTTGTTCATCAGGGTGTGGCGGTTGAAAAAGATCCGTCTCTGCTTGACAAAACATATGACGGCCCTGACATGCGCTGCCTGATGGACCGCCTGAGGGAAAGTTACCGGCGGGACCCTGGATTCTGGACCCGGATTGCCGCGAAAATCAGGGGGGTTTCAGAAGAAACCACCACCGGCGTCCATCGGCTGTATCAACTGGCAAATAATAATGACCTGCTTTTTCCTGCAATTAATGTAAATGATGCTGTTACCAAATCAAAATTTGACAACCTTTATGGCTGCCGTGAATCCCTTGCCGATGGCATTAAACGGGCAACTGACATCATGATTGCCGGGAAGACCGTTGTTGTCTGCGGGTATGGGGATGTCGGCAAAGGGTGTGCCCAGTCCATGCGCGGATTTGGCGCCCGTGTCATTGTTACGGAGATTGATCCCATCTGCGCCCTCCAGGCCGCCATGGAAGGGTATGAAGTTCTGACCATGGAAGAGGCGGTCCCTGCCGGTGATATTTTTATCACGGCCACCGGCTGCATTAATGTTATTGCCGGTGAACACATGGAGCAGATGAAAAATGAGGCGATTATCTGCAATATCGGCCACTTTGACAATGAAATCGAAATGACCCACCTGATAGATACACCGGAATGCAAAAAGATGCCCATTAAACCCCAGGTGGACAAGTGGACCTTGAAATCAGGACGGGCCATTATCGTTCTTGCTGAAGGCCGGTTGGTCAATCTCGGATGTGCAACCGGACATCCCAGCTTTGTCATGAGCAACAGCTTTACAAACCAATGTCTTGCCCAATTAGAGCTGGCAGAAAAAAATCTTGTGCGTAAGGTCTACACCCTTCCCAAGACCCTCGATGAAGAGGTGGCAAGGTTGCATCTTGACCGGCTGGGGGTGAAACTGACCAGACTTGCTCAAGATCAGGCTGATTATCTTGGTGTGCCTGTGGACGGTCCCTTCAAACCGGATCATTACAGGTATTAAGCAGAATATAACCCAAACCCGGGAATGTCGACATCATGATCATAGATATGCATACCCACATCTTCCCGAAATCCATAAGGGAAAACAGGGAAAAATATTTTTCAGGGGAACCGGCCTTTAAATCGCTTTATGACTCGCCGAAATCAAAACTTTCAGGGGCGTCCGGCATCATTAACGCCATGCACGAAAATGGTGTAGATGTATCCGTGGTGTTTGGTTTCCCCTGGAAAAATCCTGAAATGATGAAAATGCACAATGACTACATCATGGATGCTGTGACGAAATACCCAAAAAAAATCAAAGGGCTATGCTGCCTTGGCCCTGATCTTAAAAATGCATCGCTGGAACTTGAACGCTGCCTTAAAGGCGGACTCTCCGGCGCCGGTGAACTCGCTTTTTATCAATCGGGGATTGACCCGGATATTCTCAAAAACCTGGAGCCGGTCATGGCACTTTGCCGTGCCGGGGATCTACCGGTTATCATTCACACCAATGAACCTGTTGGCCATATGTATCCGGGAAAAACCCCCAATACCCTGGCTCAGATTTACCGGCTTCCCGCCTGTTTTCCGGAAAATAAAATTATTCTGGCCCATTGGGGGGGCGGTGTTTTCTTCTATTTGCTTTTAAAGCGGGAAGCCAAAGACACCCTTAAAAATGTATATTATGATATGGCTGCATCCCCTTTTCTGTATGACATTGACATATATAAAACAGCCATTCAGCTTGCTGGAAGAGATAAAATACTCTTTGGGAGCGATTACCCGCTGCTCCAGCCAGACAGGTATTTCAAGGAACTTGAAGCCGCAAATCTGTCTGAAGAGGAGAAGGCCGATATCTGCGGGAAAAATGCGGCCAGACTGTTTAAGATCTGAATGACAGGGGTTCTCGCACGCCTCTCAGGAAACAAACATATTCATATTGGGGCGGGTGGTTGTTTCAAGGGGTGTGTTAAACACGTTGCGGATATTTTCCCTCACGGTTTGCATATCGCCTGCCATGCAAAGCCGGGAATAAATGGAATGGCCGAACCTGAAATTGGCTGTAAAATAGACGGCAAATTTTTTAAAGTATTTTAGTGCCCGTACGGGTTCGTAATGGGCTTCCAAAAGATCGACCATTTTTAGTGCAGTGGTTTTGTAGATATCAGACCCCGGCGTGAACCCGGCAGTCCACATGCTGAATACCCATGGTTTGGAAATGGCGATCCTGCCAATGGCAATACCGTCACAACGCGATATTTTTATCATATTTCCACAGTCATTTCTATCAAATACATTTCCATTTCCAAATACAGGAATAGCAACACACTCTTTTACCCTTCCGATATACTCCCATTTCGGGGGCCTGGAACGGCGGTCCGGTGCAACGCGCGGATGAAACGTCAACGCATCAGCACCGGCGTCTTCAAACCTCATGGCAAAGTCGGCTGCACGTTCTGGGTCATCTTTCCAGCCGGTACGAAATTTGACAAAGACCGGAAATGAAACCGCCTTTCGAACGGCTGCTATGATTTTAGCAGCAAGCGGTGGGTCTTTTAACAGGGCTGCACCGGAATTTTGCTTACAGATTGCTGCCGCCGAACACCCCAGATTGATATCCACCCCAAAAAATCCTTCTTCCTCAACCCTTACAGCAGCCCGGGCCATCACATCAGGATCAGAGCCAAAAAGCTGACAAACCAGCTCCGTCACCTCCTGATCCCGCCACCTGAAAACACGTGAATGATACCGGTTCTCCCGGGGGACGGCTCTGGCACTGCACATTTCTGAAAACATCAGGCCATACCCGCCAAAGGCCGAAAGCAACTCCCGGAAAGCGACATGGCCCAGACCCGACATGGGCGCAAGGAGCAGCCGGTTGTCAATCCGTCGTTTTCCGATTGTGAGGGGTTGTCTTAAAAAATCAGAGATTTCAGTCATTCACTTTAGCCAGGGTACGGGTTTATTGCTGCTTTTCCATGTACACTAACGCATATATACCAACATAGTCCTGTTAAAACAAGTAATTATCACATCTTCCCGTGGTATTTCTCAAATTTAAAAAAATACAGGGCAAGGTGTTTATTGACTTCAACCTGTTTTTACGTTAGCTGTACTATCAGGACAACTCAGGCATCCGGTTAAAATAGAACTATCAGGAAAATATTATGATAATAGGACTCGATGTTGGCGGCACCCATACAGATGTTGTTCTTCTGGATAAACAGGGACTGATCAGGGGTATCAAGGTTCATACCGACGCCTCAGACCTGTTCAGCACGGTGTTACTCGGTCTGGAGAAAATCACACAGAATGTAGATCCTGATCTGATCAAACGGGTTGTGCTGAGCACGACCCTGACAACCAACTCGATTGTCCAGGGAAAGACGCCCGAAGTCGGCATGATTGTTTCAAGCGGACCCGGAATCGACCCTGATCTGTATAAAACAAACCCGCATTATTTTACTGTGTCAGGTTCCATCGACCACCAGGGACGGACGATTGAGCCGATCGATCACAATGAAATACGGGAGATCGGCAAGCAACTAAAAGCCGACGGCATAAAGCTCGCAGGCGTTGTGGGAAAATTTTCAGCCCGGAACCCGAGTCACGAAATGGAAATTAACCAAATCCTTGCGGATGATCTCGATCATATTTTCCTTGGACATCGTGTATCCGGCAACCTGAATTTCCCCAGGCGAATCGCAACCACCTTTCTGAATGCATCTGTTTATCCGACCCATAAAAATTTTTTCCAGGCAGTCAAACAATCCCTCGACAAAAAAGGGCTCAAGGTGCCTATCCATATTTTAAAGGCCGATGGCGGCACCATGAGCTTTGCGTCTTCCATCGATTTCCCCGGGCAGACAATACTCTCCGGCCCGGCTGCCAGTGTCATGGGGGCCATTGCATTCGCCCCCCCGGACGAAGATGTTATTGTCATGGATATTGGGGGAACCACCACCGATATTGCAGTGTTGATTAATCAAGCGCCTTTGCTTGATCCCTTAGGGATTGAACTGGGCGGGTACAAAACCCTTATTCGATCACTCAAAACCCGGTCCATCGCCATCGGAGGCGACAGCCGGGTTCAGACAAGCAATGGAGACCTTAAAATCGGACCGGAACGGTTGGATTTTGCCATGGCCTACGGCGGAAAGTCACCCACCCCTACAGACGCGCTGGTTGTGATTGAAAATATCCAGAACTGCGACATGAACAGGGCCAGGGCCGGTATCGAATCAATTGCCATGGAAACCGGCACGTCCATTGAAGAGACGGCCTTGAATATCTTCGATCAAACCTGTCAAAATATATTGTCGGAAGCCCGGAATATGATCACTGAAGTGAATAGTAAACCGGTATATACTGTTCATGAACTGCAGGAAGGGTATCGGGTAAATCCAAAAAAAATCCTGGTACTCGGCGGCCCTGCCCCTTATTTTGCCAGATATCTTGAAAAAATTTCAGAATTTGACGTCCGTGCCATTCCCGGATGGAAGGTCGCAAATGCCATCGGAGCGGCACTGGCCCGAACCACCTGCGAAGTGACATTGTTCGCCGATACGTCAAGAGGCATCCTGATGGCACCGGAAGAAAAATTTGAAGAAAGTATAACAAAAGAGTTTTTAAGAGAGGATGCCGTTAATAAAGCCTATGACTTGCTCAAACAAAAAGCAATTGAAAAAGGGGCCAGCACGGAAGACCTTGAAATGGAGCTGCTGGAAGATCTGCAGTTTAATATGGTAAGGGGCTTTTCGACTATAGGGAAAAATATCCGGATAAAAGCCCAGGTGAAACCCGGTCTGATTCACAGGTACGAATCGGTCGCACAAAATATGTCCCCTCACTCGAGCGGCAGTGATGAGGGATGACACCCTTATGGAGAAAAAATGTTACAGGCAAAAAATAAAACAGGCCTTGTCTTCTTCCCGGCCTTTGACTGGGCGATCGATCCAACCCATCCTGAAAGGGAAGAACGCCTCCTCTATACGCAGGATCAAGTGTTTGAAGAAGGGATTTTAGACATTGACGGCATAAAAGAGTTCAAGCCTGACCTGGTGACGATGAATGACGTCAACAGGGTGCATTTCTGTATCCCGGATGGGTGGAAAGTGATGACCGAATCGCATTTTATCAGTGCCGGCGGGGCGAAGACCATCGGCATGGCGGTTCTCGAAAAGGAAATAGAGCGGGGATTTGCACTTGTCAGGCCTCCCGGGCATCATGCAAATCGGGTTGTGCATGGGGCCAGGGGGTTCTGCAATGTCAATATTGAAGCCATCATGATCGAATTTCTCAGGGTAGCCTATGGCGTTGCCAGGGTGGCCATTGTTGATACCGACTGTCATCACGGCGACGGGACCCAGGATATATACTGGCATGATCCGGACACACTTTTTATCTCTATCCACCAGGATGGCCGAACCCTCTACCCTGGATCTGGATTCACAAAAGAGTTGGGGGGGCCGAATGCTGCCGGCACCACCCTCAACATTCCCCTTCCGCCCAACACATCTGAAGAGGGGTTTTTATATGCGATTAAAAATATTGTCCTGCCGGTCCTCGAAGACTTTAAGCCCGATCTTATCGTTAACTCTGCCGGGCAGGACAATCATTATTCAGATCCCATTACAAACATGAATTTTTCGGCCAAAGGCTACGCGGATCTGACCACCTTGTTAAAAGCGGATATCGCAGTACTTGAAGGCGGCTATTCCATCGAAGGCGCACTGCCTTATGTAAACGCGGGAATCATACTGGCGATGGCCGGCCTGGACTACAGCAAAATCCGGGAACCGGACTATGATCCGGACAGAATCCGCCAGTCGAGCCAGGTGACGGCACAAATTGAGGACACCGGGGCCGAAGTTCTCGCGTACTGGAAAAATCGGGATGAGATAAAAGCCAAAATGCAGCAATATGGTGAATTTAACGAACGAACCCGAAGAATTTTTTATGACACAGACGGCATCAGCGAGATCCAGAAAGAACGAATCCGTGTTTGCCGGGATTGCGGTGGGGCCCTGCGCATCGACACCTCTGCGGATACAGGATTCCATGTGCTTGCAGTGCACGTCCCCATTAAGGCCTGTAAAAAATGCCGGGAAACCGGCTACCAGTGGTACGATGAGGCAAGCCCGGACAGTTTCCAAAGGGTCTACCTGCAGGACAGACCGGACGATAACTATCTCGAAAAAGACTTTAAGTAGCAGACGCCCGACATCATCGGCATGGCAAAACAACCACCATCTCCTTTCTCCCGGACCCGGCAAGCTTCCATACAAAAAAATATGGTCCTGCGGGCGCGGATCATCCAGGCCATCCGGCAATATTTCATTGGTCATGCTTTTCTTGAAGTAGACACACCTGTCAGAATACCGGCTCCCGCCCCTGAAGCACACATTGATGCTCAGGAATCAGGTGAATGGTTTTTACAGACTTCTCCTGAGCTTTGCATGAAGATTCTTCTGGCTTCCGATTATCCCCGAATATTTCAAATATGCAAATGTTTCAGGCAAAAGGAAAGGGGAGATCTGCATATCCCGGAGTTAACCCTGCTGGAGTGGTACTGCCCGGGAAATACATACCTCGAGGTCATGGGCCAGTGTGAAGACCTTATCCAATCGGTGGCGCTTGCAGCCGGCTTTAACGATATCATTCCCTTTCAAAACCAAAAAATCGAACTGAAAAAACCATGGGACAGAATGAGTGTTGCCGACGCGTTTAAAAAATATGCCCCCCTGCCCGTTGAGGAAGCCATATCAACCGGCCGGTTTGATGAAATAGTGGGGTGCGACATAGAACCTCATCTCGGTCTTGAGAAGCCATTATTTTTATTTGATTTCCCCTCTTCCAAAGCGGCCCTTTCCCGGCTGAAACCCGGCAGCCCGCAAATTGCAGAACGGTTTGAGCTTTACATGGGCGGAATCGAGCTGTGCAATGCCTTTACTGAACTGAATGACCCCAAAGAGCAGCGAAGCCGGTTTGAAAAAGAAATTGGCTGTCGTCAAACCGCTGGAAAGCGAATCACCCCTATGCCGGAAAAGTTTCTCCGGACGCTTGAATTCATGCCCCAGGCCGCCGGCAATGCCCTCGGTGTCGACCGCCTGGTGATGCTTTTTGCAGATACAAAAAAAATCGATGACGTGGTGGCATTCACACCTGAAGAACTCTGAGTAGAATTAATCAAAATCAAGAAAAACAGCCCATCATCATTCGCAAACCATTTTCATCAAACAACATGCGTCAAAAGGAGAGTTGACCCCCTATCAACAGATTTAAAATGGTTAAAGCAACCACCGTCAGAAAACAGACCCGCACAAATACAATCTTTTTGATGACCACCAGGTTCGATCCTGTGAAAGCCCCCAGCACCTGCCCCAGTCCCATCACGATACCGGCGGCAAAAAGAACATTATTCCCGATAATGAAAATAATGAGTGATGTCATGTTGCTGGTAAAATTCATTACCTTGGTGTGAGCGGTTGCTTTTTTCAAATTCATTCCTAAAAGCAATACCAGGGCGATCATCCAAAACGCCCCGGCACCCGGGCCGAAAAAACCATCATAAAATCCCAAAAAAAGGCCGACCATCCCATAAAATAATCCTTCAGGCATTCTGGCAATCCCATCTTTCTCACCCATCTTCGGTGACAAAAGCATATAGAGAAACACCAGCATGAGTAAGGGGGGTATCACTTGCTCTAAAAAGTCCGCCGGTATATGCTGGATGGTCACTGTGCCTATCAGTGCGCCTGAAGCTGTAAAAAATATCCCTTGAAAAGTTTCTTTTACAGCCACCAGCCCCTTTCGGCTATAATTTAAAGATGATGTCAATGTACCAAAACTGCCCTGCAGCTTATTTGTCCCCAGAGCAAGATGGGGTGGGATGCCTACTGAAAGCAGCACAGGAAGTGAGATGATACCCCCACCGCCTGCGATAGAGTCCACCAGGCCTGCAGCGAATCCGGTCACCCCAAGGACAATGTAAATTATGAACGGCAGTGATTCCATATTGTCTAAATATTTTCAGCCTCCGTTGCAAACCATTTTATCTGCGGAGCGCATGCCTCTTTAAATGGTTTTATGGGTTAAATACACTCCCACACTGACGAAAACCGTACCGATCACCAGTGATGGCGTAACAGGTTCTCCAAGTATGAAAAAGGCAAGCACAACTGCACTAATGGGCACAAAATTAATAAACACACTTGCCTTCGAGGGTCCGAGCCTCATAATTCCTTCGTAGTACCAGACAAATCCAACTGCCGTTCCAAAAATCCCCAGATAGAGAATACCGGCCCATTCCAGCAGCGAATAATTGCCCAAATTTTGAAATACGCCTTCAACAACTGCCGGGCCGAACAATGCCACCGTCCCGACAACAGATGAATAGAATATCAAAACAAGTGGAGATAAATCCGGGATGAGTGTTTTCCCTATCAGAGAGAAAGCGACCCAACTCAGGACACAGCAAAATATATACCCCTCGCCCCAGCCCAACTGGCCTTGAAACATTCCGGATAAATCTCCTTTTGAAATCACCACAACCGCACCAAGGACAGAAATAATAATCCCGAACACTTTAAGACGTGTTAAGCGCTCTCTGAAGAAACAGGAGGATAGCAAAGAAATAAAGATTGGATTTGTTGCAATGATGATCGCAGCCCGGCCTGCACCAATAATTTTCAATCCTTTAAAGAAGAAAACATTGTATAAACATATGCCCGTCAGCCCAAGCAGCATCACCGGGATGATTTGCCCCCGCTTTATTCTGGGAAAGTTGCCTTCCATCCTTTGGATAATGACAAGAAGAACAATCGATGCAATCACAAATCTGATGAAAGCGGCAGAAAAAGGGCCCATGTTTTTTGCAACCATCCTGCCGGCAATAAACGTCCCCCCCCAGAAAAAGGCTGTCAGTAACAATTTGAGATGTATCGCCTTCAATGGGCCTCTCCTCTTGGGAACTCATTACCATCTTTAGACACCCTTGTAAACCCTGTCGTCCGGGTAAAGGTGCAATTAAAGTATTGGTTTACGCCTAAAATTTACATGACGCGATGGGGTTCATATACCCAGTCATCGTAATCTTAATCTTAATCGTAGCCCTACTCCTGGTCAAACAGGATTTGTCTATGATCAACTTGATCGCGCATCACCATCAAGCCCCTTAAACAGTGCTGAAGAAAATGGTAAATAGTCTTTAAAAGACCGTTGTCATTTTTTTGAGGTCGCTCGAGGATCTGCTCTTGAATGTACTGTTGTATTGGATGTAATTGTAGCAAAATAGATATTAAATACGAATGAAGTATTAGAAAGGAAAGAAACTCTAAAAACGATTGTTTCTATGCGGGTAGGATTAATAAAAAGCAATTCACCAGATCGAGTTTTCGAATCTATTGTAACATATGAAAATGATTAAGATTACGATT
>JAUXCK010000088.1 GCA_030618925.1 Desulfobacteraceae bacterium | reverse complement strand
GGTTTTATCTCATGGATCAGTCCTGCGATCTGGCCGCAGGCAATGGGACTCATTTCCGGGTCTCCGATCTCATAGGCTTTTTTCCCCCTGCCACCGCCCATGACTGTGATAATCTCGTCAAGGGTCGTCCCCCTCTCCTCCATTTCCATGACTTTTTCCGCAAGTTCATTTTTAATGCAGCGCAGGGGATTTCTGATGGTCTTCATGACCAGGGCCGTGTCCTTTTCGCCGGTCTCAAGGATGCGTTGTTTTATGGCAGGGTGAATCGGGCATTCCTCGGTTGCCATGAAAGCGGTTCCCATAAGAATCCCCTCGGCCCCCATGGCAAGTGCACCCAGCAGACCTTTCCCGTTGCAGACAGCGCCGCCGGCAATAACCGGTATTTTCAGCCGGGATACAGCCAGGGGGATCAGGATAAAGGAGGCCACATCATCCATGCCCACGTGCCCTCCGGAGCCAAACCCGATGAGTGTCACAGCGTCAACACCTTCGTTCTGGGCTTTTTCAGCAAACCGGATGCTTGTCATTTTGTGTATAATTTTGACACCTGCCTGTTTCAGCATCGGTACAACAGGGGCGGGATTTCGCCCGGCTGTCTCCACCACCGGCACGCCTTCCTCACACACGATCTCGCAAAACATCTGGGTCCGCTCCTGGACTTTAAACTCCGGGAGCATGGAGATGTTAACGCCAAAGGGCTTGTCTGTAAGGGTTCGTATTTTTTTTATGTCTTTTCTTAAATCCTCGGGTTCTTCAAAGCTTTCAGCTGTAATGAAGCCGATCCCGCCGGCATTGCAGACTTCGGCAACAAAATCTGATCTGCTGATCCACTGCATGCCGCCGCACAGGATGGGATGCTCTATTCCGAGCATTTCAGTTATTTTGGTTTTAAACCGTTTAGACATGTCTGCACAGAGCTCCTTTTTATATTGGTTTTAAAATCATTGCACCCTGGATGAAGTCCCCACTAAAAGTGGGGTTTAAGGCGACGCTGAAACCGGCGCCGGCGTTACCGGGCGACGACGCCGAGAATCTTCCGGGCTTCAGAGGGCGATGCCGGCTCTCTGCCCACCTCACGGACAATCTTGACCAGGGCTTCTATCAGTTGACCATTGCCGTCCGCCTTTTCCCCGCTCGGCAGATAAAAGGTGTCTTCAAGCCCGGTTCTAACATTACCGCCCAGTTCAATGTTCCGGCGATGAAGGTTCCAGATTTTCTCCCGTCCCGGTCCGGTAGCGATGACCTGCCACTGCGCGTTCTTGGGCAATTCAGCGATCAGAATCGGGAGGAGATCAGGGTTGGCCGGCATACCACTGTCAACCCCCATCACAAAAGAAACATGTGCGTCTCCCTCAAACATTCCGTTTGCCTGGTACATACCGACGCTTCTCACAATACCCGTGTCAAAACTCTCAAATTCCGGAATGATGTTGTTTGCCATCATCACATCAAGGAATTGTTTTATCTTTTCCACCGTATTGTCAAAAAGGTTGGGCGGCCAGGCCCACTGCCCGTCTTTTCTAATTTTTAAATAGTTCAAAGAACCTGCGTTGCACGCTGCCAGCGCAGGTTTGAACTCTTTGAGGCAGCCCACAGGACCTGAAATATCGCTTCCCGGGACACCCGTGCTCATGCAGATGATCATATCAGGAACCCGTTCCTTGATCGCCGCAAGAATATCCCCAACTATCTTAATGTCCCAGGTGGGGAGAGCGCCCAACCCTTCTCTCTGGTCCCGGAAATGGCAATGAATAACAGTGGCCCCCTGATTGAACGCCTGCTCTGCGGCATCAGCCATCTCCTTTGGTGTGACTGGTACATTGAATCTTGATGGATCCGTAAGCACTCCGGTGACTGCTAATGTGACAACTGCCTTTTCTTTAGAGCTCATGATTACCCTCCGCTATTGTTTTGAGTTTTGAATGGTGATGGTATTGGGACAATATATTTTAAAACTATTTCAATTACAAATATAATTTTCAGAAGATGATCCATGTTGGCGGAAACCCGTGAATTTTAGATCAAAGCCCTTCCATCCTGGCAATAACATCTTTCATCACCTCGTCGGCCCCGCCACCGATGGACAGACCTCGTGCATCCCGATAATATCGTGAAATGATCGCTTCGCTCATAAATCCCATGCCGCCATGCATTTGCAGACATCCGTCAGCCACTTTGCTAAGGAGCTGACCGGCCATTACTTTTCCCATGGATATCTCTCTTGAGGGATCGATGCCGGCCATTTTCATTCGTACAATATGATAAATCAGCTGTTTTAACGCTTCAATTTCAATTCGCCAGTCCACGAGTCTGTGCCGCAAGACCTGCTTTGTGATCAAAGGTTTATTGAAAACGATTCTTTGACGGATGTATTCTATCGTCAAATCAATAATATCGGCTGCTGCCGTGCAGGCAAACGGGAGAAGGGAAAACCGTTCATGCTGAAACTGTTTCATCTGGCAAATAAACCCTTCCCCTTCCTGTCCAATGAGGTTTTCAGCCGGAATCTTGACATTGTCAAAAAACAGCTCGGCTGTATCACTGATTCTGACACCAAGTTTATCCAGTTTTTGTCCTATGGTAACACCAGGGAGATCGGATGGTACCACAAACAGGCTGAAGGAGTGGTATCCAGGCGCATCGCTTGTCCTGGCAAGAAGTGTGTAAAAGTCAGCCTGGGTCCCATTGGTAATGTACATTTTTGATCCATTGAGAAGATACACATCGCCACTTTTTTCAGCCCTTGTCTGGAGCGCTGATACATCGGACCCCGCATCAGGCTCCGTTATGGCAATGGCCCCTACCATTTCACCTTTTATGGCTGGTTTCAGAAAGGTTTCCTTAAGAAACTCACTTCCGAATTCATTGATGGCCGGTGTGGCCATATGGGTCTGGACTGTAATGGCAACGGCAAGTCCAAGCGCCTTTATGTGCCCGAGTTCTTCCAGAAAAACCGTGTCATACCAATAATCGAGACCCTGTCCGCCGTACTTGGGGTCATACTGAATTCCGAGGAAACCGAGTCGCCCCATTTTTTTAAAAATTGTTTTTAATGGCGCAATTCCCTGTTTTTCCCACTCATCTACGTTTGGATTAAGCTCTTTATTCACAAAATCACGCACGGCCTGCCGCACCATTTCATGGTCTTTGGTAAAGTATAGTTGATCAGGGGATTTTATTTTGGTTGCCATCATTGGTCTCCTCATTTATATACTGAATTTTATAGTTAGTAAATGTCACCATCTTTTTTGTCAAGGCTTTTTTGGGTTCTTCGCTGGAAATATATTATTTTGAGGGTTTGGGGTGATATGGGCGGGCGTTGAGCGATCCCGGGAATTCCCTTGACATCCCTGGAAAGAGTTAGTATCACTAACTTGTTTCCTTCCGCAAATGGGTTTTTTGTTTGATTTCCGGATCGGGTTATTCCACTTCAGGGGGAAGCACCCCCCGCTTCAGCGGATTTAATCCTCAAGAAAGCCGATGACATAAAGGAGAAAGAATGACTGATGAAAATATGATAGAGAGGGCAAATAAAGCCATCGCCGGGATTGAAAGCATTCATCGGACCGGCATAAAGGTTTTAGATGTCAGAGAAAGGTATACCAAGCTGCTCATGCCGCTTGCGGGCAATGTCAACCATGTGGGCATTATGTATGCCGGCTCTCTTTTTACCCTTGGAGAGATCCCCGGAGGCATCCTGCATGTGGCTTCTTTCGACAGCACCCGTTTTTTTCCAATTGTCAAAGAAATAAATATCCGGTTTCGCCGGCCGGCCTCGACAGACGTGACGCTTGAAAAGGAAATCAGCCCGGAAATGGTGGATCAGGTACAAAAGGAGGCGGAAGAAAATGACAAGGCGGATTTTTATTTGGAAATGGATATTACGGATGCAAACGGGGAAGTCGTGGCAATCGTAAAGGGGACATGGCAAATCAGAAGAATCCCCGAAGGCATGGAGTTATCGATTTGAATGGAGTTGTCGCTTTAAGCGGCTTTTATCTAAGATTTGGTTTGTTCTTTTTCCTCCTCCCGCAGGGTTTTGCGTAAAACTTTACCGATAATGGACGTTGGCAGAGAATCCCTGAACTCAATAATTTTCGGAACCTTGTAGGCAGCAAGATGTTCCCGGCAGTGGGAAATGACTTCTTCCCCTGTCATGGTTTCACCCTGCTTCATGACGATAAACGCCTTGACGGTTTCCCCACGATAGTCATCCGGCACACCGATGGCACACGCGGCTTCAATCTTTGGATGTTCGTATAGTACTTCATCGATATCTCTGGGGTAGATATTAAACCCGCCGGCAATGATCATATCTTTTGCCCGGTCCACAATCCAGAAGAACCCGTCGTCATCCAGCTTGGCAATATCGCCGGTATACAGCCATCCATCTCTAAGTGTGTTTTCCGTTTCGTCCGGCATATTCAGGTAATGCTTCATGACAGAAGGTCCCTTTAGGATTAATTCTCCTTCCTGGTTGGGGGGCATTTCCTTTGACCCTGTTTCAAGGTCCACAATTTTAGCATCCACGTCTGCAGTCGGCACGCCAATACTGCCTACCTTTCGTTTACCCATAAACGGATTAAACATGATTGCCGCCCCGCTTTCAGTTAATCCATATGCTTCGACGATTCGGCATCCGGTAATTTTTTCGAACCGTTCCATGGGTTCGAGAGGGAAGGGGGCTGCGGCGGAAATACAATAACGGATACTCGTTAAATCATAGTTCTTGACATCAGGATGATTCATCACGCCGATAAACATGGTCGGCACACCCGGGAACCATGTGGGGCGGGCCTCATCAATGGTCTGGAGGACCATTCCCGGATCATACTGCGGTACCAGGTGAACGGGCAGTCCGGCATGCAGGCAGAAGGTCATGATGGCATTTCCCATGATGTGAAACATTGGATTGACAAGAATAAACGAGTCTTTTTGAGCTTCCATATTGGGATCAAGGGCTGAAAGCATCATGGCGGAGTAAACCTGTCCCAGGTGGGTAAGCACCGCCCCTTTGGATCGTCCTGTGGTGCCGCCGGTGTAAAGAATGATGGCCGGATCATCCGGGGAAACGGGCATATCCGGGTTTGAGTCTGGTTTGTCTTTAATAAAATCATCAATCACGGAAATATCGTCGGGAATCGGAAGATCCATACCGGGTATGGGAACGACGATCAGGTCCTCCAGGGCGGTCTCTTTTCGAATCTGCACCACATTGTCAAGGAAAATAGCGAGAACAACGGCAAACCGCGCACCAGAATCAGACAAGATGTGTGTGAGTTCCCTTCCGGTGTACAGAGGGTTGACCGGAACGGCAACAGCGCCGATTTTAAGAATACCAAACTGACAGCTGACATAATTGGGTGAATTGGCCAGGACAAGGGCAACGCGATCCCCTTTTTTGATGCCCCAGTCTTGCAGGGCGCGGGCAAACTGATTGGCCCTGGCATTGATTTCCGCATACGTCATAGGCGCCCCAAAAATTGTCACCGCCGTGCCATCGGGCATTTTTTCCGCTCTTTTTTCCAGCAGCTGATGGCAAGGAATCAAAGGCAGATCAATATGAGAAGGTACACCGGGGTCATAATTTTTATGCCAGATTCTTTCTTCCATTTTGTCCTCCTTTTTTTATAAAAGCGCTGCCGCTTTTTTCCCTGATTATTTTTCAATTCCTTTAAAAATGAATTCACACAATTCTTCTGCAAGGTGATCCGGCGAGATTTCGCGGTTAAAAATGATGCCTGTCAAACAAACTTGTTCAATACTGCCCAATACGCCCTGCCGGATCAGTCTGGGTGAGATGTCACTCCTGATCTCCTTGTTCTGGATCCCTTCCTCAATAATTTTAAAAACAATGTCACTGTAAATTTTGACCAATTGATATGTATCACTTTTATAGTAATCCGGGTAGTTTCTGACTTCCAGAAGTAGAATCTTGGCAAAAACACGGTTCGTTGCATATACATCTATATGAGACCAGATGAGTTTCCGCAGCTTATTTAAAGCACCCTTGATGCCTTTAAGATCATGCTTGAACCGGACAAGGTATTGTTCTAAATATTCTCTCAGCACCTGGTGCAGAAGATCGCGCTTGTCCTTAAAATATTTATAAATCAAGGCCTCGGTAACGCCTGCATTCTTGGCTATTTCCGCCGTTGTTATGGCATTAAATTCTTTTTTTGCAAGGAGTGCAATCAGGGATTGCGTAATTTTAATATAACCGGGTGGCAATGGTTTGTTTTTTTGTTTTTGATGAGTATTTTTTTTATTCGCTTTCGCAGCCATTCATTACCCTTTCGTATCATTCATCAGAAAGCATACAAAAAACAGAAAGCATACAAAAAAACATTTGACCCCATGGCGAGGTTAGCAAAATTTACCTATGGTATATGCTCTGTTTTAAATAGGTTTCATTACAAGAAAGAGTGGTTAGTAAACATCACTAAAATGAGGTTGTCAAGAAATATTTACCCTGTTTTAAAAATGTAATAGGTGCCTGTGGCTTTTGAGATAAGGGTTTCCCCAAAAAACACCTCGGATTCCAGGGCGGCAATTTTTCTTTTTTTATGAATCACTTTGGTGTTGCATACAATCTCACCGGATGTCACCGATTCGTAGTAAGCAATTTTAATTTCAACCGTTGCGCACAGCTCATCAGGTTCGAGCATTGTATAAAGTGCTCCTCCCATGCCGGTATCAGCCATAGCGTAGACAACACCGCCATGAAGCACCTGATGAGGGTTAAGCAATGCATCTGTTACTGCCAGGACACATCGGCTGTGCCCATTTTCGCATTCGGTAAACGTCAGGCCGATCAGCTCACCAAATGGATGAAATCCTCTGGCGTTAAGTGGAAATTTTTTTGGCATTTTTTCTCCTTGCCTGGCGGGTCACTCCATAGGGGCAGGGGCCGTTTTAGTCAGTTTTACGAAGGCAACCATATTCATTTAGAGTTGATTCACACAATATCCACAACAACGAACACTTTCAAGGCTGTAAATGTCACACCATTTTTGGCTCCTTAGTCAGGATCAATTTCCTCAATGACCTCACCCGTACCGTTTAACAGGATGACCATAAATTGGTTGCCGGATGCGTATCGGACAAGATCTTCATATAAAATTGCCTGAACTTCGTGTGTACAGCCAGGCTGTTGTGATAAAAGATTTAAGCACTGAAGCGCTTCTCCCTTTGTTTGAAAAGTCGGGATAAAGGAGATTTTTTTTTCTTCATCCAACTGCCCTAAAATTTTTTCGTTTTTTCCCGGGTCCTGTATCACGATCCATACCCAGGTGTCGTCCTTTAAGATGTCGCTCATTAAAAGTCCCTTTCTGGTTTCCACAATAGCTTTGACCCTATCGTTGCAAAAGCCTGAGAGGTTCAGGGTCAAGGCGTCAAGGGTAAATTTGTTGGATGGGTGTCTACAATAGTTTTGACTCAATGTTCTTAATGCTTTTTAAGACTATCGCCATCTTTTTTATGCAACGTCAGGGATAATTGACCCGGACAGTGTTGCAGGGGAAGTTTACCGCCTGACGGCGCCCTATGTCAATATCAAGGACTATAAATTCGATTAAGTGTTGGTTTGAATTTATGTTTTGATCAAATCGATCGTTTTTGTTATTAGGGTTGAATGGGGGTTGTCAAAAGGGCCCATTCAATCTGATCCTTTGAACCGGAGTTCGTTACTCTTGCGCCAGAGTTTGTTTTTCTCGCGCGCCAACAGAAACACGCGGAAAGGAGTAGAAATATGTCAGCTGAAAAAACGTATGAAGAATTTTACAATGTGTTGCGAAAAGCGGGGGGCGCTATCCCGGTGATCCACAATGATGCACTTTTTGCACTGATAAAAGAGCTGTTAACGCCTGAAGAAGCAGCTGTCGCCGGTTTAATGCCCCGAAAATCCATTACAGCTGAGAAGCTGGCGGAAACGCTGGAAAGACCCCTGGAAGATGTGAGAACACATCTTGAAGCGATGACCGACAACGGGGTCCTCCATGCCAAAAGGAATAAAGAGGGTCAATACAAGTACAGCCTGCTGCCCCTTCTTCCGGGCATATTTGAAGCTCAGTTCTACCGGGGCACAAAGACCGATCGCGATTATCGTATTGCCCGTCGGTTTAAGGACTATCTGGACGGTGTCATAAAACTCAGAGACTCTCTGCCGGAACCCCTTCCGGCACCTTCCACGTCATATTTCAGGGTTCTCCCCATCGAAGAGGAGATAAAAACCAATAAGACGGTTTTCCCATATGCGACACTTTCCAAATTTATGGAACAGATACAGGATATTGCCGTTGGCACTTGTTTCTGCCGGCATCATGCGATCTTAGTTGATGAAAAGGATGATTGCGGCGTCTCTCATAAAAACTGTATGGCCTTCGGAGATGCAGCCATTTTTATGTCAGAGCGGCACAACGGTCGACTGGTGGAAAAGGAGGAGGCCCTTGAGATTCTCAAAAAGGCGGAAGCGGAAGGGCTGGTTCACTGTTCGGCAAACACCTCGGAAGAGCTTGTTTTTATATGTAATTGCTGCTCCTGCCATTGCGGTATTTTAGGTACGGCAAAAGCAGCATCTCATGCGTCATCCATACTGACATCAGGGTATATCGCCAATGTGGATTCCCAACTCTGCAGTGCCTGCGAGACCTGCATTGAACGATGCCCTGTTTCAGCGATTTCCATGGATGATGTGGCGGCCGTAGATTCTGAACAATGTATTGGCTGCAGCCTTTGTGTGAGTACCTGCCCGACAGGGGCCATCGAGCTGATCGCAAAATCCGATACAAGAACGCCGCCTGAAACGCTTTTAGACCTGGAAGCCGTCATGAGACAGAAATAAACCCCATCCTTGCCGTTTACATGTTTTGTCGAGTTTTGGGGTGCGAAACTTGGATTAAGATTACGATT
>JAUXCK010000091.1 GCA_030618925.1 Desulfobacteraceae bacterium | reverse complement strand
GGATGCAACTTCATGATTGGTCATTTTTCTAATCTCAGCACAAACCTTGAACTTCAAAGAAAGATTTATGACCTGTAATCCAATCTATAGCCCGGTCCGCTAAGTCTTTGTCCAAATGTTCGGTTTTTCTATAAGGTTCTGGATGGTGATCGTCCCACATTACCGGTATAAACTGATGCACATCGGCTGCCATAAAAGTATAGGAATGGGCAAATCCTTCATCACTTGGCCAGCGATCAAACGGTCCCACTTGAGACACTTCATAGAGAGGGGTATGATCCCATTTTCCCAATGCATAATTCACATATCCTTCCTCTTCCAGGTAGTTGGCCACAGATTTGGCTGACGGCGGCACGATTGCGTTGTATCCAGGAAAACCCATTGCAGTCAATGCATGGCTTCCCAACCCGATCATATGGGGATTTCTTCCAGCCATCAAAGTGGCTCTCGATGGCGAACACAATGCCGTTGTGTGAAAATTATTATAGCGTAATCCGTTATTTGCCAGTTTATCAATATTTGGTGTTTCTATAAGCCCACCGAAGCTTCCAACTTGTGCAAAACCAACATCATCCAACAAGAATATGATGACATTGGGCGCATCCTCGGGAGGCCGTTTCTTTTTTGGCCACCATTCTTTGGATTCTTCATACGTTTTTGCAATTTTTCCTTTAAATTCAGGAGCCGTACTTTTTTCAGGGGATGGATTTTCTTGAGACCCATTGCATCCGCCAAGAATGACAAGCAGCATCCCGATGACAAATAAATTCAGTGTTGTTTTCATTTTTTGACTCCTTTAATTGATGGATGAACAGTCGTCTTATTTCCCTGCCTTATACAGATCCATTCCCAGATTAAATGCAAGCCCGAGGCGGGGCCCCACCCCATGATAGGTTCGAATTTCAGGTCCAAAGATAATGGGTTTTACCTTTTCCATGTCAGGCACCCCTTTTTCACCATCAAGCACGTTTTTGTCGGCCTTTACATCCAAAATTTCACCGATAAAAAGGGTATGAAGGCCGATTTCATGGGAATGGATCATTTTGCACTCTAAAATCACAGGAAATTCTGCCACATAGGGCGCGTCCACCTTATCGCCTTTAGCCGGCGTCAGTCCACTGGCTTCAAATTTATTGACATCTTTTCCAGATGCGATTCCGAAATAATCGGCTTCCTTGGCATATTTTTCAGAGGGGATGCTTATCGTATATGCTTTTTTGGCCATAATATTTTTGTAAGTATAGGTGGCTTTTCGAAGCGATACAGTGACACAAGGGGGTTTGGAACAGCAGATACCGCCCCATGCAGCGGTCATGACATTTGGCGCGTTGTTTTTGTCATACGACCCCACGCACCAGACCGGTGCGGGATATGCCAGTGTTTTCGATCCAAGCGATTGTTTCATCATAGCTCCTTTAATATTTTAGCGGTAATTGTAGGGATACCTTACTGAATTGTGGATAAACTTCAGAATAGTTGATGTTTACAAAAACACAACGCAAATGGCAAGGGGATTTTGGGGATGTTGTTGACATTCCCGGTCGAGTCTGAGGGCTCACGCTAAGCTCAAACTGATTTCAGAGGCCATGACAGAATAAAAACCCCCCCTGGCTTGTATGCAGGGGGAATTTTTCATGTGTGCTTAGGGGCAGGGTGCAGAACTTAACTCTACATAGCTTGTATTTGTCCAGCACTGAGTAGTTCCCGGGGTGCATGATGTCACGTATCTATAGGACGGCGTCTTCGCTTTACCTCCTTCTAAATCGTAGGCACCAAAAGACATCCCGTGGTTTGTTCCACCTTCCATATCCACATAAGCGCTGACCCCTGTCCCCCATCCATCAATATTAGGCAGGGCCAAGATAAGCAGACCTTCACCGGTTGACATGTATGGAGATGTTACTGTGTCATAAAAATTGGTTAAAGTGGTTTCTACCTTAACAACGCCACCACCCAGAGATGTAACCACTGTATCAATCTTGTTCGGCGGATCACCCGCCAGATTATGATCCAGATCACCGTCTAATGTACCGGTTTCCACTCCATTTGTATCGCTATATTTTTGCGCTGCAGCACCGGTAACACATGCCCATGCATCGGCGTCGCCTGTAAAAGTGGGTAAGGTCCCGTGATACCCGGCATCAATTCCGAAAGAAGCCTGAGTACCGGTTGCATCTGTGGTCGCAACCGCATAGAAATAGGCTTGATCAGCGGCTGCATCCTCATCATCATAAGATGTGCCGGGTGAAGTGCCTATTGGTGTCCATGTGGCTGGGGCCGTTGTGGGGTCTGTTGATCTAAGCACGGCAAAAGTAGTGGCCTCAGTCCCGTGATCCCATTCAACCCAGTCCACCACAACCTTGCCGGTCTCACTGCCGTCTGTGGCAGTGAGGGGGAAGGGGGGCACGCTGCCACATCCAACCATTATCAGACCCATCACCAGGAAAAAAAATAATATTGATTTGTACATTGTCGTCATAATGTTAATCTCCTTTCAATTAGTTGTTGATGAAACGTTTGGGTCGATCTTCCTTGTAATTGATAATCTATTTAAATTTCTTGTCACCCCCTTTCCCAACATCCTGGTTTAACATATTTTTTAATGCGCATTCATTCATGGCTGTTTTCCCGGAATCACACCGGTATCTTTCACCTATGAATGGACTTCAGACTGTCCGGAAGGCCTTTCACAAGTTTTGATCGCGATTCTTGTTTCTTATATCTATCATTATAATAAACATTGTTTATATATAACAAAAATATCGTTTGCAAGGGGAAAAAAACCATGTCGTCAAACTCACCTGGAATGCCGACCTTTCGGGGGCGACATTATCCCTCTGAGGGACATGGATGTGTCCGCATTATCTTAATTGACGGTATAATCGTAATAAGTATAAAATCAAAATAGATCATTTTAAAACAATATGTTTTACCCTTTTGCAGGGTATTACAAAAGGCGACGCATCAGCTTATGCGGGAGGAGATTCGCCGGGCAGTCCATACTGATCTCTGATTTTTTGTCTCAGCAGCTTCCCTGCTGGAGAAAAAGGGAGTTCATCGATAAATTCCACTGAACGGGGGATTTTGTAAGCCGCCAGTTTTCCCCTGCAATACTCTGTGATTTCGTTCTTTTCCATTTTCTCGCCCATGTTCAGCTGGACCACTACCCTGATGATACTGCCCCACTCCTCATCCGGCACACCAATGACACAAGCGGTATCAACTTTGGGATGCGTCTCTACAACAGCTTCAACTTCAAGAGGGTATACCTTTTCTCCTCCTGTGTTAATACACTCTTTTTTCCGATCCACTGTCCGGATTTCGCCATTGTCGTCAAAATAGCCGAGATCCCCGCTTTTGAACCATCCGTCGGCCATGACCTCTTTTGTTTTTTCCTCATCCTTATAGTAACCCTTCATGACTGTTTTTGAACGATAAAGAATCTCACCGGTTTCTCCGTGGGGCACTTCATTCCCTTCATTGTCAATAATTTTTGTTTCAACAATAGATTTGCCTACTGAGCGGTCCTCAAGTTTTTCTGAATCAACATCCAGTCTAAATGAGGTCGCCGGTGTCATCTCGGTTTGCCCAAAAACATCCACTATCATCGCCTTTGGGAATTTTTCCATAATTTGCTTTTTCAAAGTGCTTGAACAGGCGCCGCCACCGGTAGTGGTCACCCGAATTGAGCTCACATCATACTTGTGAAAATCAGAATAAGAGACGAGTTTCTTCCACCCGGTCGGCACATTGGACATATTGGAAACCTTTTCCCGCTGAATAAGTTCCAGAATTGCAGGTGGGTCAAATCTGACAGATTCAGGCAGGACATAGCAGAAACTACCGGCAAGCAGCCCCATGAAGAGGTTTGAAAAGGCTGCATCATGGAAAAAAGGCATTGACGGGTACATGACTTTTTTCGCATTCTTGTACCCTTTTCTGGCAGCATCAGGATCAGAAAATTGTTTGTAAAACGTTTTATAAAAAAATTCCTGGGTTGAGGGACGGTTGATGAATTTTTTGAAGATTTTTGTTCGGAAAATTGGGCCCAGAAGGGTTTTCCCTGGAATAGGCAAGGCTTCGAGCATTATCTTATGACGCTCTTTATTCACATCCATGCCAAGTGTCCGCACCACGACAGAGGATAAAAGTATGGCAAACATCTCCACGTGGGCGATGTAGGTCAACATCACGCCCTTGGGGAATCCGGTTGTACCGCCGGTATAGATCATTACGGCCACATCCTCCAATTTATTGCCCACAGCAGGATCTTTATCTTCACCTGAGGCAACAAACGCTTCATATTCTATTACGTTCGACAGGCGGCTCTCCCCGCGGCAGATAAAATGACTGATCGTTGGAAGGGATTTTACCGTTTGTTCGACGGTCTCCGACCAGATGTCATCGTATATCAAAATTTTTGCATCCGAGTGCTTCCCCTGGAACTCGATTTCACTTGAAACATACCGGTAATTCATAGGCGTAGGGATTGCCCCGGCCACCTGAATTCCACAGGTGATCTCGATGAACGCGGGTGTGTTGTGAAACATGTAGGCGACTTTATCATCTTTTTTAACACCCAGTTTTATCAGCGCCTGAGCAATCTTAAAAACTCTGGACGTCATTTCGCTCCAGGTAATGCGCCGATCACCGTAAATCACAATTTCTCCATCAGTATTGTGGGTTTTGCATGAAATCAGACTGTTTGCTATTATGTTTGGTGAATAAACGCCCATATCTCCCTCCTTGTTTTTTTTCTGTCCCGGTTATTTTATGCGGCCTTTCTGTATTTGATTAAACCTTTATAGTTGGCTTCCAGTCATAACTATTGTCCATCCATAAATGGTTATTTTTCCCGATTTCTGCGTTGGGCTCAAATTTTAACTCTCAAAATACGACACTGTATTCCTCGGGTTAAAATTTTCGCCCGCCTTGAACTCAGAAAAAATGTCGCTATCTATGGATGGACATTAACTATTGTTCATTTTTTTGTCAAAACCCTAAAAAGCTCTCGCGCACTGTCGGCAGCCAGTTCGGTGCCGATACCGTGTCCCCCGGCTTCGCCACTGGCAAAATAAAGGCCTTTTAAGGGGGAAACCACCGAGGGGCGCAGTTGATGAATTTGATTCACAGTCTGGGCCACGCCGATGACGTTACCGGTTTCTCCGGCAAATGCGTTGATAATGCCCGGGGTGTCCAGGCGATGCCAGAGCACTTTGCCTTTGGCATCGGGGTAAACCGAATAAAAAGAGTTCAGCAAAACGCGCTCCCATTTTTTCCAATCGGCTTTGGCCGGGCAGGCTGTACCAAAAAAAATCATCTGATGGCCTGGCGGAGCCAGGGAGGGATCGTAATTGGTCGGCGCGGTAATCATCCCTCCGACCCGGTCCGGTAGCTTGGCCTGATAGAATTTATCCTCAATGTCTGATCCGTCTCCATCGCCATGAGGGCGATACAAAACCAGTTGGTGGTCCGTAATCTTTTCGTTAAGTGCCACTTTAAGCCCTATGACATGCAAGGACCATGTTAACGCTTTAACCCTGTCCACGTAATCCGATGGAAAGTGCTCCTCTCCAACCAAATCAGAGACAGTGGATTTGATGTCGGCATTGGCGACAATGAGCGGGGCTCGAAATTCCGTGCCGTCCTCAAGACGAACACCAGCGGCCGCGTTATTATCCACAATAACTTTTTTGACCGGGGCCCTGGTAATACATCGACCCCCGTATTTTTCAACTGCCGCTAAATATGCTTTGGGAATTGAAACGCATCCCCCCCGGGGGTAAGCACTGCTTTTCGCGGTAAGCACTTCTCTAAAACAGCGGATAAATTCGGTAGTGCTGGCCTCGGCCGACCCGACACAAAAATATTGCCCGCATATCATGTTAAAGAAGAGATGTACCTGTGGGTGGGTGGTGAATCGACTGATCCAGTCCTTTAAAGGAACGTACCAGAGGCTTTCAATTTCCTCTTCTGAAATTTGCACTATTTCCATGAAGAGGCGACCCAGATTGCCGCTTTCTTCTTCCGGCACCGTGCCCATCATGTTGGCCCGGGAATATTTTTCCGTTTTATTTCCCACCTGTAAAATCGGCTGATCTACGGTCACCCAGTCAATTGCATTCGGCATCCCCACGCTTCGGCAAATATCACCTAAAGAGCCCTTGTCCCCCACACCAAAGAGATGAACGCCCAGGTCAACGATAAAACCGTCTTTCTCGTATGACGAACATCTTCCGCCCACAAGCCGGTTTTTTTCCAGAATCAGGGTTTTATATCCGGAATGCGCTAATAGCGCACCTGCGGCTACCCCGCCGATGCCACTTCCAATAATGATTACGTCATAAGATTCACTCATCATTGCCTCATTTTGTTGATAATTTTAGAGTCCATTGTTCTTTTAAAATTGCACTTTCAAAATTATTCTTTCAAACATGTATTTTCAGAATTAATTGGGTCAAAAACACGGTATTCGTCCTTTGTTTATTATCTTTATGAGTGACCCTTCGAACGTCAACATTTATCTGTAAAAAACCGGCCCAGGTAATCGGTAACCTCCCTTACCATTGATCCTCTGAATACTTTTTGAACGCCCATTTCAATAAGCTTCTCCACATCCTGCGGCGGGAAAATGCCGCCGATGATAACCGGAATTTTTTCCGCGTCCTGCTTCTTGAGCTGTTCCATCAATTCCGGCGTCAGTGTCATGTGTTCACCGGACAAAAAACTGATCCCTATAAGATCGACGTCTTCGTGTATGGCTGTTTTAACCACCCCTTCGGGGGTATTGTACATTCCCAGGTAAATAACCTCGTACCCTTCATGTTTCAGAATGGAGGCAAGGGCTTTTGCACCGCGATCGTGTCCATCCAGACCGAGTTTTGATATTAAAATTCGCTTTTTATTAACGCCCATCATAACACTATCCTGTTTTTAATTGATTAATCCCGAAGCTGTTCAGGCAATATTTCATTTAAATAATCATGACCGCTGACCCGGGTTGCAGCGATGATGCCGGCGTGAGTCGCCGCGTCATTTGCTGCCATGGAACACTCCGAACTGTCTGAAGCGTGATATAATCCTTCAATATAGGGATCTTTGGCCCGGGGTTTTGCATCTCCCACCTGAAAAGGCGCCTGGGCCACGGGAACCAGGCTGTCGGATACGGTGCAGATGGCCCACTCCACGTTTTCCTTGAATCCGTCATAATGCGTTTCCATAAATCGGGTCATTCGCTCATAGGCCAGTTGAACCAGCCTGGGATTATGGCTTTGCTCGCCGGTCATTGAAATGTATGCATCCAGCAATTGTTTTCCGGCCGGCGCCCTGTCCTTGCACATTCCTGAACTGTCCCAGAATCCCATTCTCACATCATAGTCAAATCCGTCTTCCTTACCGGCTATTTTTGGTACAAAGGTGAGGTGCTCATTGACAACGGGTTTGCTTAATCCCCAATATACGGCACAAATACCCGCCCGCCAAAACTTTTTCACCTGATCCACGAATTCTTTGGGATAATGGCGGTCTGGGATGTAATTAAACATGTCGTTGACCATCCCCGAATTGATGACAATGGGGCATTTTATGACCTCTTCCGCCCCGTCAATGTTGACGGAAACACCGGTTACTTTTCCCTCCTCAACAAGAACTTCCTTTACATCTGCGTTAAGAATGACCTTCCCGCCATTTTCCTCGATGACCTCACAATGCTTTTGAGGAATCTGTACGAATCCAGGGGTGCCGAGCGTTGAACATCCGCAATACGAAAACCGGTAACCGGATCTGGCGACGGCCCGGTTCATGAGAATGTTGTCTCCGGCGGAAATCTTTTCAGGTGAATTGATGGTCGTGTTCATTGTCGCATTCACATAATGAAATTCATGTGTATAGGGATTTTTCGTACGCTGTTCCATCCAGTCTTTTAAACTGATATGATCGTATGAATGAGCAGTTTTGGCATCCATTCGGACCATCTCACTATTGATTTTTCCGGTTTCCCGCCTGGCTTCATCATCCATCCACGGAAAGTTTCCCCCTCTTTCGGATCCGTTTTCGAATCGATGCAAAACGTTGTCACGCCACCATCCCGCAGAGGTAGCCGGGAACAATTCCAGGGGTTTCCCCAGATAAGCCAGACACGTGTTGGTCCTGCCTTTATCCGTAATCATCAACACATGAATCCCGGCTTCAAATGACCAGCCTTTCAGATATCCTCCGGTGAAAAGGGCTTCAGGTTCCGGATTTGATTTTGCAATCCAGCTGCAGGCCGATTTCCCAAGGGTTTTACGATAGGTTTTTAGATCCATGTCCGTCATTTTGAACGACAGGTCGCGGCCCCCGATATGTCCGGACCGTTCAAGAACCAGTACTTTCATCCCCTCCTTCAGGGCTAAAATAGCGCCTGCTGTTGGTCCGCCAACGCCTGCACCTTGATCTTCACCCATAACTGCTCCTTTCTTTAATCATTTACGCGGTTTATTACAGTCTATCTAGTGCTTCTGGAAAATCAATATGAACCGGGAGTTTTATCTATTTTGGGGATGAATTTTCTCGATAATAATTGATTAAACTGTTTGTCGAACCATCATGACTGGTCACCGGAAAATTCTGCTGCAGTTCCGGAAGGATTTTTTTTGCCAGTTGCTTCCCCAGTTCCACCCCCCATTGGTCGAAAGGATTGATATTCCAGATCGCCCCCTGAGTGAAAATTTTATGTTCGTAAAAAGCAATCAGGGTACCTAAAGTCT
>JAUXCK010000092.1 GCA_030618925.1 Desulfobacteraceae bacterium | reverse complement strand
TGAACGGTTTCCACACATTTTTCAGATGTTGATAATCGGTTTACTTACTGGGATGATTTATATCTACAGTATGCCATTGGCTGGCGGGGCTGGTGGAAAGCTTGGCACGATTGCATTTGGCTCCGTACTGGTCGTTCGGGGATATATGGATCTGGCAAATCGGTTAATAACCATCAAAAGATAGACTGTGATGGATTTCAAGCATAATGAACTTACCCTAATTTAGTGGACACCTCGAAAAGCCCAATGTATATGGGTAAAAGGAGGTGTTTAAATGCCAAAGAAAAAAAGAAAGATTTACAGCCGAGAGTTCAAGTTAGAGGCCGTGGGGCTGATATGCGCACAGCGGTTCTTCTGCAAGGTAATCGCCTGTTGCTTCAAAGGCCCTGGCCCTGCAGCCGCCGCACACTGCTTTAAATTCACATTCCCCGCATTTTCCTTTCAGGTTTCCAAAATCTCGTAAGGATACAAAAACGTTAGAATTGTTCCAAATGCCGGCAAAAGAGTCCCGGGTCACATCACCGCAATTGATGTTCAGAAAACCGCATGTCTGAACAATACCGACATGGGATATAAAACAAAACCCAGTGCCGGCCAGACAACCGCGTGTCACTGCATCCATGCCGTGCGTCTGAAAGGTAACTTGTTTATTTTCTTTTCTGGCACGCTGCCTGAGTATCCGGTAGTAATGCGGTGCGCAGGTTGCTTTGAGCTGCAGGGAGGTTTTTTCACGCTGATCGTAGAACCAGTTGAGCGTTTCCTCATACTCTTCGGCACTAATTGACTGATCTAAAATATACTTGCCGCGACCCGTTGGTACCAGAAGAAAAATATGGTGGGCCACTGCGCCCAGCTTTTCAGCCAGGCCCATGATTTTTGGGATCTCTTCTAAGTTTGCCTTTGTAATGGTCGTATTGACCTGAAACTCGATGCCTGCTTCCCTGGCCAGTCTTATTCCCTGCAGCGCACCGTCAAATGCGCCATCGACACCCCTGAACCTGTCATGGACTTGCCTGCTTGCGCCATCCAGACTGATGCTGATTCTTTGAATTCCAGCCTCTTTTATTTTTCCGGCAATTGCTTCGGTCATGAGCGTACCATTCGGTGCCATCACCATCCTGAGCCCCTTTCCCGTCCCGTATCGCGCGATTTCAAAAAGATCCGGTCTAAGCAAAGGTTCTCCCCCCGTTAAAATAACGATGGGGTTGCCCACTTCAGCAATCTGATCCAGCAAACGAAGAGACGCACGGGTGTCCAGCTCACCGGTATAGGGCCCTTTTGTCGCTGAAGCACGACAATGCATGCAGTCAAGATTGCAGTTCCGCGTAATTTCCCAGGCAACAAGCCGCAATGTGGCACCTTTGCCTTCCCCATTGGCATGATGATGGGGATGAGTTGACTTTTCCATTATATCAGCACTCTTATGTTACACCTGTTTTCTCAGAATTTTGGCTGCCTCAAGGGCAAAATAGGTTAGAATCATATCTGCCCCTGCCCTTTTAATGGAGATAAGGGTCTCCATCATGACTTTTTCTCCGTCCATCCAGCCCATTTTATCAGCAGCCTTGATCATTGCATATTCACCGCTGACATTATAAGCGGCAACCGGCAGGTCAATCTCTTCACGGATGCGGCAGATGATGTCCAGATAGGGAAGTGCGGGTTTAACCATGATAATGTCCGCCCCTTCTTCCGCATCCATGGAAGCCTCCCGGATGGCCTCCACCGCATTTGCCGGGTCCATCTGGTATGTTCTGCGATCTCCGAACCGGGGCGCAGAGTGTACAGCCTCCCGGAACGGCCCGTAATACGCGGAACAGTATTTTGCAGCATAGGACATGATCGGGATATGGCTATACTCCTTTTCATCAAGTGTCTGACGAATCTCAGCCACCCGGCCATCCATCATATCCGAAGGCGCCACCATGTCCGCACCGGCCTCTGCATGAGACAGGGCTGTTTTTGCCAAAAGGTCCAGGCTGGCATCATTATCAATCGTACTTCCGTTCACGACCCCGCAATGGCCATGATCTGTATACTGACAAAGACATACATCGGTGATGACCACCATATCGGGATATTTATTTTTCAGTTCTTTAACAGCTGTCTGGACAATCCCGTCCCGGGCATATGCATTTGTACCAAGCGGATCTTTTTTGTCCGGGATCCCGAAAATCATCAAAGCTGGAATGCCGAGGCTTTCAGCCTCTTTGGCGATTTTGGAAAGATTGTCTATGGAAAGCTGATAATGGCCCGGCAAAGATAGGATTTGATTCTTAACGCCCTTACCATTTATTGCAAAAATGGGCAGGATAAGGTCATCGACAGTTAATACTGTTTCACGAATCATTCGCCGGAATGCTTCATTCTGCCTCAACCGTCTTGGCCGGTAGTCTGGGAATATCATTTGTTGTCCTCGCTTTAAACAACCGCATAGATTAATTTAACAGACTCAAGCATGCATATCACGAGATTTCTGCATCCGTCAGATAACAGGCCGGATCCGGCGCCCATATATCGCCGGTGAGTGCCTCGGCACGGACCCTGAAATTTCCGGCACAGACGTCGAGCCACCTGCAGGAGGCACACCTTCCTTTTACATACTTTTTTTTCTCTTTCAGCTTGCTCAATAATGGGTCTGATGGTTCAGACCAGATCTCGGAGAAAGGACGACGCCTGATGTTTCCGAAACTGTGGTGACGCCAAAATTGATCGGCGTAGACCGCGCCATCCCAGCTGACACACCCGATGCCTCTACCCGAACTATTCCCTTCGTTCATTTTTAAAAGTTCTAAAACTTCCTGTGCACGGTCCGGATTTTCTTCAAGCAGTCTCAGGTAAAGATACGGCCCATCCGCGTGGTTATCAACTGTCAGCACTTCCTTGGGTTTCCCCATCTCGTGAAGGCGACGGGTGCGGTCCATGATAAGGTCAACCGCCTTCCTTGTTTCATCATGAGTGAGATCGTCTTCTACCAGTTTAGACCCCCGGCCTGCATATACCAGGTGGTAAAAGCAAACACGCGGTATGTTCATTTTTTCAAGAAGGTCAAAAATATTCGAAATCTCATCCACATTGTACTTATTTATGGTAAAACGGAGACCGACTTTAATCCCTGCGTCCCTGCAATTCCGTATTCCCTCTATTGCAGAACTGAAAGCGCCATCAACACCCCTGAACCGGTCATTTACTTTTTCCATGCCGTCGAGGCTGATGCCCACGTATGAAAGCCCGATCTGTTTCAGAATACGGGCCTTTTTGGGTGATATCAAAGTCCCGTTGGTTGATATCACTGCCCGCATTCCTTTTTCCACAGCATATGCCGCCAACTCTGGAAGATCCGGGCGGACAAGGGGCTCTCCACCGGAAAACAGAAGCACCGGAACCCCGAAACCGGCGAGGTCGTCAATCAGGCCCTTGCCTTCCCGGGTGGTCAGTTCGTCACCGCCGGTGCGATCTTTGGCATGGGCATAACAATGGACACATTTTAAGTTGCACCGCTGGGTGATGTTCCAGACGACTACAGGGCGCTTGTCTTTTGAGAATTGAAGCAGGTGGGAGGGCAGTTCTGCCGAATGGCGGCCGTACCGCAGTGCATCTGACGGTTCTACTGTCCCACAGTATAATTTTGATATACCGATCATCTATGGCGCCTCACAGGTCATCCGAATTGTCCCGGGTTGGCACGGTTAACTTGTCCTTGAGCAAATTGCCGATATAAACCTCTGGCGACAGAATCGCCTCCTTTGTGATAAAATAACGGGTTCTCCCTGTTTTTTCCTGAACAAGTTTCAGGCCATGTTCAAAATCCCTTGAAATTTGTTTGGAAAATTGGTCCAGATCAGCACCCTTATTAACCACCTGCCCGATAATATAGTCAATTGCATCGTCTTCCAGGACAATGTTAATATCCTGTCGATTGTAAAAGGAGAGCTCTATCTGTTTTGTCAGGTCATAGTATTTCTTTACCCTTTGCAAGGCGTTACCTATATCCGTAATATGACGGCTGTAATAATCTGCTACAATGCCCATGCGTTGTGGTGAAAGTGTCTGTTTATATTTTTTCTCAAGAGTTTCTCTGTTGGCTGTAATATACGCACCCACCGATTCTTTTTCTTCAATGACGATCCTTTCAAATTCGTCTTGCCAATACGCCTTTTTCGCGGGATTCAACAGGCTCTCAAGCGCCTCTTTTTGATCTTCAATCACTGATAAAGTGACCGGAAACTTTTCCAGGTCTGTAGATGGCAATTTATTTTCAAACAACAAAAGCGCCTGTTCAATCGAACTGACAAGCCCCCTTGCACCGGTATTTTCCTCAAAAGCCTGTTCTGCCATTTTCCGGAGCGCCTTATCTTCAAACTTCACCTCTATCCCGTAGGCGGCAAAATCGAGTTTTTTACCCAGCACAATGGGATTATTATGGTTCTTTAAGATTTGATACAGGTCCTCTTCGGTCAACTCTTCAAAAATCGATTTCACGGGCAGCCGGCCAATAAATTCAGATTCAAACCCAAATGCGATCAGATCCTCTGATTTCACATTCTTTAAAATCTGGAACTGCTTTTTCTGATCGGAAATCCTGGCCCCAAAACCGATGGTCTGATTAATCAAACGCTTTTTAATGATTCTGTCCAGCCCTGTGAAAGCGCCGCTCATAATGAAAAGAATATTCTTCGTATTGATGGTACTCCGATCCCTCTCCCCGGATTTTCGAAATCGTTCAATCTCCTGCATCATGGAAATGGGGTCATGAGGCACCTTTAGTTCAACATCCGTCTCTTCCATGGGCTTCAGCAACCCGCGCTGAACACCTGTCCGTGATACATCAGCTCCATACAGGTTGGGTGTGGAAGCAATCTTATCAATTTCATCGATATAAATGATGCCATACTGGGCAAGTTCAATATTTCCGTCAGATTCCCTGACCAGTTCTCTGATCAGATCCTCAACATCCCCCCCCACGTATCCGGTTTCACTAAACTTGGTGGCATCCCCCTTTACAAAAGGCACACCGATCTTTTTTGCAATCAGCCGGATCATGTAAGTCTTGCCAACCCCTGTCGGCCCCATCATCAGTACATTGTTTTTGATGCTGCCCACCAGTTCATTAAATTCATCAGGATTGGTCTGATATCGTTTGATTCTGTTAAAATGGGTACAGATCTTGGTCGCCAGAATGGCCTTGGCCTTGGCCTGCTTAACGATATATTGATCGAGGTAGGAAACAAGCGCCTCGGGAACCATATCGAACTGAATTATTGCCTTCTTCTGCTGCGTTTCCTCCTTTTCCTTGTCTCCGGCAGTATCCTTTTGGGGCAACACGATGGGGGAAACAATCTTTACATTATCGCCAAATTTTTTGGTCAGAAATTCGCCTATCTCTTTTTCAAGCTCTTTTGGGTCGGGTATTTTTTCATTCATCGTATTCATAGTGTAAGACTATAATCATATTTATCTAAAAATGCAAGTTTAACACCATGGGAGGCGCCGTTACACTACCCCTTTCTCCATGCTAATTAGACGGATGGATCATTTTCAAGACAGGATGGGCCTGCTAAAGGGTGATATGGTACGTCTTAATCTTGCTCAATAGCGATGGATGGCTTATCTCGAGAAGTTTTGCCGCCCGTGTCCTGTTGCCGCCGGTTTCAGAAAGCGCCTTGATGATTAATCTTTTTTCATATATCTTCTGAGCCGCTTTCATCGAAAAACCGTCATAAATGCGCTCAAGATGTCCCGAATCCAGGGCCATCCCTAATTCTGGCGGTAAATTTTCAGGCCCGATAACGGGATCTTCTGAAAGCACAACCGCCCGCTCAATTACATTTTCCAGTTCTCTTACATTCCCGGGCCATTCATGATTCAACAAAAGAGACATGGCAGGCGGGGTGATCGCCTTAATCTCCTTTCTAAGCTTCTTATTAAAATCTTTTACAAAATGTTGACTTAACAGCGGAATGTCTTCAGCCCGATCCCTTAACGCCGGCAGTTTGATGGGCAGTACATTGAGCCGGTAAAACAGATCTTCACGGAAACTTCCCTCTTGAACTTCAAATTGAAGATCTTTGGCCGTGGCGGCAATGATGCGGACATCAATCTTCCTGGTTTTTGATTCCCCGAGCGGTCTTATTTCATCCTCCTGTAAAACCCTCAGCAGCTTAACCTGTAATGACAGCGGCATCTCACCGATTTCATCCAAAAAAAGGGTCCCCTCATGGGCCTCCTCAAAAAGGCCTTTTTTGTTCTGATCTGCGCCGGTAAATGCACCCTTTTTGTACCCGAACAATTCACTCTCAAGCAGGTTCTCCGGTATCCCGCCACAGTTTAAGGGTATGAGCGGCTTACCGGCTCGCATACCGCTGTAATGAATTCCCCGGGCAATCAACTCTTTTCCCGTACCGCTCTCTCCTGATATCAAAACAGTTGTCGTATATTGTGCCGCCTTGGCCGACAGCTTGAATACAGACTGCATGCGCTTGCTTTTTGCCACCATATTTCCAAAATTATAGCTCGATTCAATATCCCGCAGTTGGTCTTTGAGCTGGACGTTCTCCTTCTTCAGGCGCTCACGCTCTTCTGCTTTTTTAAGCGTCAGGAGGATCTCATCTGATTTAAACGGCTTGGAGATAAAATCATAGGCCCCCAGTTTCATGGCTTCAAGGGCCGTGTCAATAGTCCCATAAGCGGACATCATGATTACCGTCGTATCCCCTATCCCGGCCCTGGCGGATGCTAAAAATTCCAGTCCATCACAATTGGGCATCCTCAAATCACAGAGGATAAAATTATAGTGACGCTGCATGACCTTTTCCAGGCCTTCATTGCCATCTGATGCAGTATCAACCGCGTAGCCTGATTTTTCCAGCATACGGGTCAGCATATGCCGCATGTTCTTCTCATCATCAATGATCAGCAATTGGCTTGCCGGGGGTTCAACATCTCCCATGTGTTACCTCTCTCACCTTTAAGCCTGCCTTAGCGGCAGATTTATTGTTATCGTTGTGCCGCGGTCTTCTGTACTCTCGGCAGTGATTATTCCTCCGATCTGTTCTATCATCATAAAGGAAACGGAAAGACCGAGCCCGGTCCCCTTCCCCGGTTCTTTTGTGGTAAAAAACGGATCAAAAATATTTTCCAGATTGCCTGAAGAAATCCCCGACCCATTGTCAATGAATTGAATGACGAGTCGTTTAACGGCTGCCGATTCTTCTTCACCATCAGTGACGACCCTGGTGTGAATATCGATCTCTCCTGCGCCATGCCCTGCAGAGGATATCGCGTCTGCAGCGTTCATCAGGAGGTTTAAAATTATTTGCCGCAGTTGATTCGGATCCGCCTGAACCGTATCAATTTCTGCATTGAACCGAAGCCGGATAGTAATGGATTTCATTAAAGGTTGAACTTTTATAATGTGTACCACCTCTTCTATAATTTCATGAAGTGAGACATCTTCCTCCAATTCTTTTGACGGCCGTGAAAAATTTAACAAATCACTGATGATCGAGTTAATTCTGCCCACTTCACTTTCTGCACGATCGATATATTCCTTTCGTTCTTCTTCTGAAATGGAAGATTGTTTTAACAATTCAAGGTATCCGAGGACAATGCCGATGGGGTTGCCGATTTCATGAGCAATCCCGGCGGACAGTCTGCCGACTGAAGCAAGTTTTTCCGCCCGGATGATATTTCGCTGCGCTTTTTTTATCTCCATATTTGCAGTTTCCAGGGAATCAAAAGAGTTTTGCAGTGCGTCCCTGTCCTCTGAAATTCGACTCAACATGCGATTTAATGCACTGGAAAGGAGTCCGAATTCATCTCCTTCCCTTTCAGATAAAAAGACAATCTGGCTGTCATCACCATATTCTTCAGCCCTTTTCACCAGCCGGTGGATGGGTTTCACGGCCAGCTGATACATGCGAAACACCCCGAACAATGTCAGGATCACCAGGTTCGTAAAAATATATATAATAACAATTTGTTGTGACCGTCTCAGGGTATTGTAAAACTGGTCAAGGGGCAGCACTATCCCGGCGCCGCCGATGACCCTGTTTTGAAAATAGAGGGGTGATGCGATCACAACATTTTGCTTTTGCCGCCAGAAAACCCCCCATGTGCTGCCAAAAAACCGGCTGTGTCTTTTTTGAGTTTGAACAGCCCTTTGTACAAGCCTCTTGAGCTCAGCCCCTTTAGTGCAGTTTGTGCCGCTAAAATGAACCTGGTTTCCAGAGGGGTCAACAATAAGGGCGCACGAAAAACTGCTTTTCACCACTTCGGCCTGAGGCCCTTCCATAAACCCCGGTTTCACATCAAGCCGGTTTGTTTCAGGGGTGTATGCGATATTCTGCTGGAAAGTGAATAACAGCAATTCACCTCTCGCAATTTCAGCACGGATAAAATCTCTCTGGCTCGTCATCACCACAATAAAATCGATTAAAAACATGGCGACCAGCAAGAGCAACGCCAGTGTTATGGTAATTTTGGTTTTCAAACTGTTATAACTCACGAATTACCCTTTCGAATTTTATCGCTTTTCCATAAGTGATGAACCCGTAATAAGTCCAATTCAATTTTTAACCTGCCGTGTTTGTTAAGAATATCAGAAAACAAACCATCTGGCAACAGGTATTAAAAATCTTAATACTCAAGTTTTCCACCCCAGAACTCGACAAAACAGGTAAACGGCATTGGATGCGAAACTTGAGTACTGAAATTTATCCTTGTATTTGCAATATGAAAG